>JBDHTA010000039.1:0-28060 GCA_039808465.1 Rhizobiaceae bacterium
CCATCTCGATCTGCTCCAGCAGTTCGCGCACCCGCGCCGTCTTCGCCGAGCCGCGCAGGCCGTAATAGAAGGTCAGCGGGCGGCCGATGATGTCGCGCACCGTCTGGCGCGGGTTCATCGCGGTATCGGCCATCTGGTAGATGAGCTGGATGCGGCGCAGATCGTCCCGCGAGCGGCCGGAAAGCGCTGCCGACAGCGGCTTGCCGTCGAAGGACACAGTTCCCTCGGAGGGCGGCAGCAGGCCGGTGATGACACGCGCCAGTGTCGACTTGCCGGAGCCGGATTCGCCGACGATGGCGAGCGTCTGCCCCTTCGGCAGATGCAGCGAGACGTCGTGCAGCACCTTGAAGCCGTTCGGATAGCCCGCCGAGACGTGATCGATCTTCAAGAGCGTGCCGGACTGGTCCTCGGCTTCCGGCTTGCCGGTCTGGCGCACATTGACGAGCGCCTGCGTATAGGCTTCGCGGGGTTCCTCGATGATCTGCTGCGCCGTGCCGTATTCCACCATCTTGCCGTGGCGCAGCACCATGATGTCGTCGGAAATCTGGGCGACGACGGCGAGATCGTGGGTGATGTAGAGACCGGCGGTGCCGGTTTCCTCGATGGCGTGCTTGATGGCGGCGAGAACGTCGATCTGCGTCGTCACGTCCAGCGCCGTGGTCGGTTCGTCGAAGACGATCAGCGACGGGTTGGAGCAGAGCGCCATGGCGGTCATGGCGCGCTGCAACTGGCCGCCGGAGACCTGATGCGGATAGCGGTCGCCGAAACCATCGGGGTCGGGCAGGCCGAGCACCCGGAACAGGTAGAGGGCGCGCTCGCGCGCCTGTTCCTTGGTCATCAACCCGTGCTTGACGCTCGCCTCGATCACCTGATCGCCGAGGCGATGGGCGGGATTGAAGGCGGCGGCGGCCGATTGCGCGACGTAGCAGACGCGGGCGCCGCGCACCATGCGGATGCCGCCCTTGCCGAGCTTGAGGATATCCTTGCCGTCGAGCAGCACTTCGCCGCCGGTGATCTCGGCGCCGCCGCGCCCATAGGCCAGCGCCGACAGGCCGATGGTGGATTTGCCCGCGCCGGATTCGCCGATCAGGCCGAGAACCTTGCCGCGTTGCAGGTCGAGCGACACGCCGTCGACGATGGTGACGCGCTTCGGCGGCTCGCCGGGGGGATAGCTGGTCGCCTCGATCTTGAGGTTGCGGATCGAAAGAAGCTCAGGCATCGCCGCGTCCTCCCTTGAGGCTGGATGTGCGTTTCAGAAGCCAGTCGACGACGAGGTTCACGCAGATGGCGAGCGCGGCAATCGCCCCGCCCGGAATGAGGGCCGCGGGAATGCCGAAGATGATGCCGTCCTTGTTGTCCTTGACCATGCCGCCCCAGTCCGCCGCGGGCGGCTGGATGCCGAGGCCGAGGAAGGAGAGGGTGGAGAGGAACAGGATCGAGAAGGCGAAGCGCAGGCCGAATTCGGCCAGCAGCGGCGACAGCGTGTTCGGCAGGATTTCCCGGAAGATGATCCACATCTTGCCTTCGCCGCGCAGCTTCGCCGCTTCCACGAATTCCATCACCGCCACATCCAGCGCCACGGCGCGGCCGAGGCGGTAGACGCGGGTGGAATCGAGGATGGCCATGACGAGGATCAGCACGATGAGGTTCTGCGGCAGCACCGCCAGCACCACCAGCGCGAAGATCAGCGTCGGCACCGACATCATCAGGTCGTTGAAGCGGGAGAAGACGGTGTCGATCAGCCCGCGCGACACGGCGGCGGTGAACGACAGGAAGATGCCGAGCGAGAAGGAGATCACCGTCGCGGCGAAGGCCACGAACAGGGTGGTGCGGGCGCCGTAGATCATGCGCGACAGCAGGTCGCGGCCGAGATTGTCGGTGCCGAGCACGAAGGCGTCGCCCATCGGCTCCCACACGCCGCCGACGATATCGCTTTCGCCATGCGGGGCGAGCCAGGGCGCGAAGAGGGCGAAGATGAGGGCGATGGCGATGCCCGCGATGCCGATCCAGGCGCTGATAGGAATGTCGCGCAATCTCATCTGGGGTGCCTCAGTTTCGGGTTGGCGACGATGGCGATGATGTCCGCCAGCATGTTCAACAGTATGTAGATGGCCGCGAAGATCAGGCCGCAGGCCTGCACGACGGGCATGTCGCGCACGGTCACCGCATCCACCATGTACTGACCCATGCCGGGATAGACGAAGACCACTTCGACCACCACGACGCCGACGACGAGATAGGCGAGGTTGAGCGCCACGACGTTGACGATGGGGGCGATGGCGTTCGGCGCGGCATGCTTGACGATGGCGCGGATGGCGCTCAGCCCCTTCAACTCGGCCGTTTCCATGTAAGCGGAGGACATGACGGAGAGGATGGCGGCGCGGGTCATGCGCATCATGTGCGCCAGAACCACCAGCACCAGCGTCGCCGTCGGCAGGGCGATCGCCTTCAGGCGGTCGGCGAAGGGCATGCCTTCGAAGACGGTGGCCGGGAAGGTGGCGACGCCCATGTTGACGGCGAAGAACAGGATCAGCAGGTAGCCGATGAAGAATTCCGGCAGCGAGATCGCCGCCAGCGAGATCACGTTGATGATGCGGTCGGGCATGCGGTTGCGGAAATGCACCGCCAGCATGCCGAGAATGATGGCGAGCGGCACCGATATGACGGCTGCGAAGAAGGCGAGGAACAGCGAATTGCCGAGCCGGTTGGCGATCTGGCTGCTGACGGAATTGCGGCTGGCCCAGGAGGTGCCGAAATCGCCCTGCACGGCATTGCCCAGCCATTCGAAATAGCGGGTCGTCACCGGCCGGTCGAGGCCGAGTTCGCTGCGGATGTTGGCGACCGCCTGCGGCGTGGCCGACTGGCCGAGATAGGTGGTGGCGAAATCGCCCGGAAGGGCTTCGACGCCGCCGAAGATCAGAACCGAAACGGCAAGGAGAAGAACGGCGCTAAGGCCAAGGCGTTGCAGGATGAGCGCGGCGAGCGGAAAACGTTCCCGCCATTTGCGCGCCGGCGGGCCGCCGGCCTGAGTTGAAGCTGTCATGGCTTGCCCCTCGCATGAAAAGGATAGGGGGAGTCAGCCTGCGGAAGCGTCCCTCTTCCGCAGGCATGGCTTGAAGAATGATTTTAAGATCTTTTTCCCCGCAAAGGGAACAGCAAAAACATTCTATCCTTCGGTTTTTTCGCGGCATTCGGCGCAAAATCATTTCAGATTTTACGAGAGCATTTCCAGCGGCCGCAAGGCCGCCTTCAATGCTCCAACCCTTTGCCTTACGCATTTCCAGATGTGAAACGCTCACGCGTTTTCGCCGGAAATGCCCTATGCCGCGAGACCGGTCATGCGTCCAGCCAGACGCGGCTTGCCACGAAACCGTTCGACATGTCGTTGCCGATATCGTGGACGTAACCCTTGACCTTCTTGGTCGAGGCATTCACGAAATCGGTGAACATCGGCAGGATGAGGCCGCCTTCGTCGCGCACCATCAGCGCCATGGTGTGATACATTTCCTTGCGCTTGGGCTCGTCCAGCTCGGCGCGGGCTTCGAGCAGCAGCTTGTCGAAGTCCGGGCGCTTGAAGCGGGTGTCGTTCCAGTCCGCATTGCTGGTATAGGCGGTGGAATACATCTGGTCCTGCGTCGGACGGCCGCCCCAGTAGGAGGTGGAGAAGGGCTGCACGTTCCAGACGTTCGACCAGTAGCCGTCGCCCGGCTCGCGCTTCACCTCGATCTCGATGCCCGCTTTCTTGGCGCTCTGCTGGTAGAGCACGGCGGCATCGACGGCGCCGGGGAAGGCGACTTCGGAGGTGCGCAGCAGCACCGAGCCGCTATGGCCCGACTTCTTGTAATGGAAGGCCGCCTTGTCGGGATCGTAGGCGCGCTGCTCGATGCCTTCGGGGAAGAGGGCATAGGTCTCGTTGATCGGGAAGTCGTTGCCGACCTTGCCGTAGCCGCCGAGGATCTTCTGCACCATGGTTTCGCGGTCCATGGCGTATTTCAGCGCCAGCCGCAGGTCGTTATTGTCGAACGGCGCCTTGTCGCAATGCATGATGAAGACGTAGTGGCCGCGGCCCGAGGTGCTGAGGATCTCGACATTCGGGGCCTTCTGAAGCAGGCTCACCGTCTTCGGGTCGACGCGGTTGATGTAATGCACCTGGCCGGAGGACAGCGCCGCGATGCGGGCCGTCGCGTCGTTCATCACGATCAGCTCGACCTGATCGGCGTAGCCGCGGTCCGTGCGCCAGTCGTTCGGGTTCTTCTCGAAGGTGGCGCGCACGCCCGCCTCGAATTTCACCAGCTTGTAGGGGCCGGTGCCGATGGCCGCATTCACGTCGCCCGTGCCGCCTTCCGGCTGGATTTGCAGGTGGTAGTCGGAGAGCAGCAGCGGCAGGTCGGCATTGCCGTCATCCAGCACGACGACGAGATTGTCGCCATCGGCCTTGAATTCCTTGATCGACTTCATGACGCCGAGCGCGCCCGATTCCGACTTCTCGTCGGTGTGGCGCAGCATGGTCTTCAGAACGTCGTCGACGGTCAGCTCCTTGCCGTTGTGGAACTTCACGCCCTTGCGGATCTTGAACGTCCAGGTCTTCGCGTCGGCGGAAGGTTCCCAGGATTCGGCAAGGCCCGGCTGGGCCGCGCCGGTGAACGGATCGGATTCGACCAGCACGTCGCCCCAGCAGCGGTTGCAGACGAAGGTGAACTGTGAGGCGGATTTGCCGGGATCGAGGCTGTCGGTGGAGGCGCCGCCTTCGAGACCGAGCTTCAGCGTGCCGCCGCGCTTCGGTTCCTGCGCTTCGGCGCTGGTTGCAAACAGGTGCGATGCCGCCGTCAGCGTCAGGCCTGCCGCCATGGCGCGGCCCATGAATTCGCGGCGGCTCATGCCGCCTGCCTCGACGCGGGACGCCAGATGGTTGGTATAGTCCTTCATTTCCCCGATTCCTCTCTTTTTTCGTTACAGGGTCATTCAGTTCCCATCCCCGGCTTTTCCTCTCGCCGGGGCGGGTCTGTTCTCGATTAGGATCGAAAGAGCCTTTGCGGTCAAGCTCTTGTTTATTTTCCTTTCCACACGGGATCGCGTTTTTCTGCGAAGGCGCGCGCGCCTTCGAGCTGATCCTCGCTGTCGAAAAGCGTTTCGATGGTGCGCAGCCGCCTTTTGGCGATCTTGTCCATCATCGTCTGGAAATCGCGGGCTTCCGATTCGCGTACCACTTCCTTGATGGCGGCGAGAACCAGCGGCGGGCCGCTTTCCAGCAGACGCGCCAGCGACCATGCTTCTTCGAGCAACTTATCGGCGGGCACGATGCGATTGATGAAGCCCCAGCGCGCGCCTTCCTCCGCATCCAGCCAGCGGCCGGTCAGCAGCATATCCATGGCGATGTGATAGGGGATGCGCTTCGGCAGCTTGATGGAAGCGGCGTCGGCGATTGTGCCGGAGCGGATTTCCGGCAGCGCGAAGGTGGCGTGATCGGCGGCGACGATGAGATCCGCCGACAGCGCGATTTCAAAACCGCCGCCGCAACAGATGCCGTTGACGGCGGCGATGACCGGCTTGTTGAGATCGAGCAGGGACTGGATGCCGCCGAAGCCGCCGACACCGTAATCCCCCTCGATGGAGGCGCCTTCGGAGGCGGCTTTCAGATCCCATCCGGCGCAGAAGAATTTCTCTCCCGCGCCTGTGATGATGGCGACCCGCAATTGCGGGTCGTCACGGAAGTCGCGGAACACCTCGCCCATGGCGCGGCTGTATTCCAGGGAGATGGCGTTGGCCTTGGGCCTGTCCATCGTGACTTCCAGAATGCCGCCTTCGCGCCGTGTGCGAACGGTTTGCGTCATCCGGCCTTCCTCCTCCGTCTGATCAGTGCGTCGGCGGCGACCACTCCCAGTCCCTCCGGCAACACCATGACAGGATTGATATCCACTTCCTCGACATTTGAAGCGTTTGAAACGACATAATCTGCCGCTGCTGCGACAGAATTGACTAGCGCCTCAATATCCCCCTTCGCCTGGCCGCGATAGCCGTTCAGCAGCTTCGCGATTTTCAGGCCGGAGACCGCCGCGCGGATTTCCTCGCGGCTGGCCGGAAGCGGCAGGACGGCCGCGTCTTCCATCAGCTCGACCAGAATGCCGCCAGCGCCGACGGTCAGCACGGGACCGGCCACCGGATCGCGCATCGCGCCGACGATGATTTCCGCGACGGGCTTCGCCACCATCTTTTCCACCAGGAAACCGGTGGCGACGGATTGCATGGCGTTCGCGGCCGCTTCGACTTCCGCTGCCGATTGCAGATTCAGCTTCACCGCGCCCGCTTCCGTCTTGTGGGCGACGCCGAGGCCCTTGAGGGCCACCGGGAAGCCGAGTTCGGCGGCGGCGCGGCCCGCTTCGGCGGGCGTTGCGGCCGTCTTGCCCTGCGGCACCGGCACGCCGAAGGCGGCCAGTTCGGCCTTGGCTTCGGCTTCCATCACGGTTTCGCTGTCGCCGTCGATCAGGTCGGACTTGACCAGCGGGGCCGCCAGCGGCTTTTTCCAGTTGCTGCCGATGCCGAAGGCGGTTTCCACCGCCACCAGCGCCTCATCGATGCCGATGAAGGGCACGAGGCCGCTCTCAGCGAAGCGCTCGGCGACGGATTCCGGCAGGTTCTCGCCCATGGAGGCGATGATGCCCGCATTCGCGCCCGTCGCCTTGGCGGCGTCGATCAGGGCTTCCACCGTCGTCATCCAGTCGACGGGGTCGCAGCGGTCGAAGCGCGGGAAGTCGAGCAGCACGAGGTTGAGGGCATAGCCGCCGCGCATCATGGTGGAGAAGGCGTCGGTCAGCTTTTCGCGGTTGCCCCAGACGAAGGTGTGGTAGTCGAGCGGGTTCGACAGCGTCACCATCGCGCCCAGCGTTTCGCGCAGCGGCGGAAGCTGCTCTTCCTTGAGATCGCGGAACGAAACGTTACGGCCGACAGCCGAATCGGCGATCAGCGAGGCTTCCCCGCCCGAGCAGCTCATCGAGGAGATCTCGTTGGAGTCGAGCGGGCCGATGACGTGCAGCAGCTTCAGGGTTTCCAGAAGCTCCGGCAGCGAATTGACGCGGCCGATGCCGAGGCGTTCCAGCACCGCGCCGGACACCTTGTCGTTACCCGCGAGCGAGGCCGTATGCGAAACGGTGGCGCGCTGCGCCGCTTCCGACTTGCCCATCTTGAGGGTGACGACGCCCTTGCCGAGTTCGCGGGCGCGACGGCCGAGCAGTTCCAGCGTCTCGATATCGTCGAAGCCTTCGATGTGAAGG
Source organism: Rhizobiaceae bacterium (assembly GCA_039808465.1). Taxonomy (GTDB): domain Bacteria; phylum Pseudomonadota; class Alphaproteobacteria; order Rhizobiales; family Rhizobiaceae; genus Metarhizobium. The sequence goes on from JBDHTA010000039.1 coordinate 7,269, forward strand.
CCGACGGCGGTGACGCGGGGGTCTTCCAGCGCGGCGACGGCCAGCGCCGAAATGCCGGTCTGCGCCTGGTTGCCCGCCGTCATCAGATAGGCGAGCGGCAGGCCGCGCGCCTGGTTGGAGACGTTGCAGGCGATGTTGGAGGACTGCGTGAGGACGGCGACGCCCTTTTCGACGCGGATCATGCCGTGCTGGTCGGGCCACAGCAGGGCGCCATCCAGCATGTTGATGAAGCCGTAGCAGTTGGGGCCGACGACGGCCATGTCGCCCGCCGCTTCCACCAGCTTGACCTGAAGCTCGGGGCCATCGGGCAGTTCCTTCACGGCTTCGGAAAAGCCCGAGGCGTAGCAGATCGCGCCACCGGCGCCACGCTTTGCCAGTTGCCCGATGATCTCGATGGCGAGCAGGCGGTTGACGCCGATGAAGGAGGCGTCCGGCGGCGCGGGCAGATCCGCGACCGACCGGTAGCACTTGTAGCCGTGCACTTCCTCACGGGTGGGATGCACGGGCCAGATTTCGCCCGTGAAGCCCATCTTCTTGGATTGCTCGATGACGCGGCCCGCTTCCTTGCCGCCGAAGACGGCGATGGATTTCGGACGGATCAGGCGGTCGAGCGAGCCGGGTGCCAGTTGTTTGACCATGATCGATTACGCTCCGTAGGGACGCAGCAGGTCGCGGCTGATGATGTGCCGCTGGATTTCCGAGGTGCCGTCCCAGATGCGCTCGACGCGGGCGTCGCGCCACAGGCGGGCGAGCGGCAGCTCGTCCATCAGGCCCATGCCGCCGAAGATCTGGATGGCTTCGTCGGTGACGCGGCCGAGCATTTCCGAGGCGAACACTTTTGCCGAGGCGATTTCGCGGTTGGCGGGCAGGCCCTGATCGAGACGCCATGCGGCGGCCAGCGTCAGGTAATCGGCGGCGTCGATGGAGGTGATCATGTCGGCGAGCTTGAACGACACGCCCTGATTGGCGCCGATCGGCTTGCCGAACTGCTTGCGCTCGGCCGCGTAGGGCAGGGCAAGCTCGAAGGCGCGGCGCGCGCGGCCGACGCAGGTGGCGGCAACGGTGATGCGCGTCGCATAGAGCCAGTCATTGGCGACGTCGAAGCCCTTGTGCAGCTCGCCGAGGATCTGCGAGGAGGGCAGACGGCAATTGTCGAAGTTCAGGATGCAGTTGTGGTAGCCGCGATGCGACACCGAATTGTAGCCTTCGCGGATTTCGAAGCCCGGCGTGCCGCGGTCGACGAGGAAGCAGGTGATCAGCTTCTTGGGGCCGCGCGGGGTCTCTTCCTCGCCGGTGGCGATGAAGACGATGACGAAATCGGCAAGGTTGGCGTGGGAAATGAAGTGCTTGGTGCCGTTGACGATCCAGTCGTCGCCATCCTTGCGGGCGGAGCACTTCATGCCGCGCACGTCGGAACCGGCGTCAGGCTCGGTCATGGCCAGCGCGTCGAATTTCTCGCCGCGCACGGCGGGCAGCAGGTAACGCTCGCGCTGCTCGTCATTGCAGCCCATCAGGATGCCGGAGGGGCGGCCGAAATAGGCGGCGAGACCGAGGGAACCACGGCCAAGCTCGCGCTCGACCAGCGTGAAGGTGAGGTGATCGAGACCGCCGCCGCCGACTTCCTCCGGGAAGGAGCAGGCGAAGAAACCGAGTTCCTTGCTCTTGCGGGTGATTTCCTGGCCGATTTCCGGGGGCACGATGCCGGTGCGCTCCACTTCGTCCTCATGCGGGTAGATTTCGGTTTCCACGAAATCGCGCACGGTCTTGACGATCATTTCCTGTTCTTCGGTCAGCCCGAAATCCATGGTTCTTCTCCGTTTCTGTGTGTCCCCTGAAGGGAAGGATGATGGTGCCCCCCTCCGGGGCCTGTTTCGTGAGCCCCGGCAATGCGGGGCTTGATCGTTCAGCGCTTCTGGCCGACGGCGCGCCCCGCGCCTTCCGGCAGCGGCAGACTAGCATGCCCGCCTGCGATTGCATTCACCTTTGTCAGCACAATTTCCGGTGCCGGGCAGGCCTTGGCCGCCTTCGAATCCACATGCAGCAGCATCTGCTCGGCAGTGGCGATCGCCTCATTGGTTGCGCTGTTGTAAAGGGTCGAGAAGATGTGCAGGCGCTTGTCGTCGTTGGACAGGATGCGGCAGGTGGAATGCAGCCTGTCGCCGAGCTTGGCCTCGCCGAGATGGCGGATATGGGTTTCCACCGTGTAATAGCTGTGGCCGCCCGCGACATAATCCATGTCGACGCCGATCAGGCGCAGCAGCGCGTCCGTCGTGTCGCCGAAGACTTGCAGGTAACGGTGCTCGGTCATGTGGCCGTTGTAATCCACCCAGGCGGCGTTGACGCGGGTGTCGATGAGACGCAGCGGCTCGGCGGCGGCAAGATCGGTCTCGGCCTTCCTCGCGTTCGACCAGAGGTGATCCTCGAATTCGGCGAGCAGCTTGCCCGCGCCCCAGCCGCGCCCGGCATCGCCCGCCTTCAACGCATGCATGATGCCGACGAGGTTTTCGTCGCGGATGCGCTCCAGTTCGCGGATCGAACGGGCGCCCGACTGCGCGTCGGACTGATCGGCGATCTTGTCGACCAGCTCGTCGGTCAGATCCACCACGTCGGTCAGCTTGGTCCACGGCCAGGACAGGCAGGGGCCGAACTGGGCGATGAAGTGGCGCATGCCCGCTTCGCCGCCCGCGATGCGGTAGGTCTCGAACATGCCCATCTGCGCCCAGCGCATGCCGAACGAATAGCGGATCACGTCGTCCAGCGTCTCGGTGTCGCAGATGTCGTCCTTGATCAGCCACAGGCCCTCGCGCCAGATGGCTTCCAGCAGGCGGTCGCCGACGAAGGCTTCGATTTCCTTCTTGAGAATGACGCCCTTCATGCCGATGGTGGCGAGCTTCGCCTTGGCGGCTTCCAGCGTTTCCGGCGCGGTCTTTTCGCCGCCGACCAGCTCGGCGAGCGGCAGCAGGTAGACCGGGTTGTAGGGATGGGCGACGAACATCCGCTCCGGATGCTTCATGTCGCGTTGCAGGTCGGTCGGCAGGATGCCGGAGGTGGAGGAGCCGATCAGCGCCTTGGGATCGGCGGCCGCGTCGATCTGGGTGATGACGCCGCGCTTGAGGTCGACGCGCTCCGGCACGCTTTCCTGAATCCAGTCCGCGCCCTGCACGGCTTCCTCGACGGTCTTGACGAAGGTGAGCTTGCCCTGCGGCGGCAGCGGCGCCATGGTCAGCATGGCGTAGGCGCGCTCGGCATTGGCGAGAACCTCGCCGACGATGCGCTCGGCTTCCGGATGCGGGTCGAACATCGCGACATCGATACCGGCGAGCAGGAAGCGGGCCGCCCAGGCCCCGCCGATGACGCCGCCGCCGATGCAGGCTGCCTTGTTGATCTTGGTCATTGGAAATCCCCGATGCTTGAATGTGTGCTGGTGGCGCCGTTGTTTTGGCCTAGCCCCTCACCCTAACCCTCTCCCCGCAGGCGGGGAGAGGGGACTTGCCCTGCGGACGAGTTTGGTTGAGGAAAGCGTTACGGCAAATTTCCTTCTCCCCGCTTGCGGGGAGAAGGTGCCGGCAGGCGGATGAGGGGCGAAGCAGCCCTTACCGCTTGGTCAGCTTCAGCTTCTGGCGAACCTCTTCCGGCCCGATGATGCGCGCGCCCATGCCTTCGACGACGGTGACGGCCTTTTCGACGAGCTGCGCATTGGTGGCGAGCTGGCCCTTGCCGACATAGAGATTGTCTTCCAGCCCGACGCGGACATTGCCGCCCGCCAGAACCGACGCCGCCGGATAGGCCATGGCGTTGCGGCCGATGGAGAAGGCCGAGAAGGTCCAGTTGGCGGGCACGTTGTTGACCATCGCCATGAAGGTGTTGAGATCGTCAGGCGCGCCCCACGGAATGCCCATGCAGAGCTGGATCAGCACCGGATCCTCGATGCAGCCTTCCTCGACAAGCTGCTTGGCGAACCACAGGTGGCCGGTGTCGAAGGCCTCGATTTCCGGGCGAACGCCGAGCGCCGTCATCTGCTTCGCCATGGCGCGCAGCGTCGAGGGCGTGTTGGTCATGACGTAGTCGCCGAGATTGAAGTTCATCGTGCCGCAATCGAGCGTGCAGATTTCCGGCAGGCATTCGGCGATGTGGGAAACGCGCTCGGTGGCGCCCACCATGTCGGTGCCCTTCTCGTTCAGCGGCAGCGGGGTCTCGACGCCGCCGAACACGATGTCGCCACCCATGCCCGCCGTCAGGTTCAGCACCACGTCGACATCGGCGGCGCGGATGCGGTCGGTCACTTCCTTGTAGAGATCGTTGCGGCGGCTCGGCGCGCCGGTTTCCGGGTCGCGCACATGGCAGTGCACCACGGCGGCGCCCGCCTTGGCGGCGTCGATGGCCGATTCGGCGATCTGCTTCGGCGAGCGCGGCACATGCGGAGATTTTCCGGCGGTGTCGCCCGAACCGGTGACGGCGCAGGTGATGAAAACATCGCGATTCATGGCTAGCGGCATGGTGGCTCCTCCCGTTTTGTTGGCGCGCATTAGGCGCTGAAGCCGGGTTTCATGCTTTGCATTATCGGAAGCATACTTGACAATTTCAGAAGCGCGGTCGAGAGTCCGGCCATGTTCGACAATCCCGACGAGCCGCTCGACATGGATCTCCTGCTGTTGCCGGAGACCAACCTCATTCTCTTCGCCTCGGTGATCGAGCCGTTGCGCGTCGTCAACCGCATCGTCGGGCGCGATCTCTACCGCTGGCGCATCTTCAGCCCGGACGGGCGGCCGGTGGAAACCCGCGCCCGCATCCCCATTCCCGTCACCGGCATCTTCCGCCCCGACAGGGAAACGCATCCGCTGTTCGTGCTCTCCAGCCATAACTGGCACCGCTACACCACGCCCGCGCTGAAAATGCTGATCTCGAAAACGGCGCGCCAGCGCAGCATGGTGGCGGGCATCGAGGCGGGCGGCTGGCTGCTGGCCGATTGCGGATTGCTCGCCTCGGTGCGGGCGACGACCCATTGGGAGGATTTCGACGATTTCACCCGCGCCTATCCCGAGATCGACATGATCCGCGAGCGCTTCGTCATCGATGGCAAGCGCATCACCACCGGCGGCTCGCTGCCGACGGTAGACCTGATGCTGGAGGTGATCCGCCGCCGTCAGGGCTATTCGCTGGCGCTGGAAGTGTCGCGGCAGTTCAATTACGAGCAGGCGGCGCGGCGCGCCGAGGAAACCGCGATGCTATCGACCGGCAACCGCCGCCTTGTCGACGCGCGGGTGGCGCAGGCGGTGAAGATCATGGAGGAAACGGTGGAGGAGCCGCTGCTGCTTGCCCGGCTTGCCCGGCGCATCGGCGTGAGCGCCCGGCATTTGCAGGAATTGTTCCGCGACACCATCGGCGTGCCGCCGCATGTGCATTACCTCGCCGTGCGGCTGAATTACGCCCGCCGCAAGGTCATCGAAACCGAGATGCCGTTCGCCGATATCGCGCTGACCACCGGCTTCAACTCGGCCTCCGCCTTTGCCCGCGCCTACAAGGCGCAGTTTCGCGAAAGCGCGTCGGAGACGCGCAGGCGCTTGCAGGGGTGACCGGCGGCGCCGCTTTCAGCCGATCCTGGCGCGGGCGTCGAGGATGTTCTTCGCGGCGTGGGCGGCTTCGCGGCCCTTGATGACGAAGTGATCGGTGAAGAAGGCGATATGCGCTTCCGATTCCTGGAAGTTGTGCGGGGTGAGAACCGCCGAGAGAACCGGCACGCCGCTGTCGAGGCTGACGCGCATCATGGCGTCGAGAACGGTGCCTGCGACGAAATCATGCCGGTAGATGCCGCCATCGACCACGAAGGCGGTGCCGAGCACGGCGGAAAAGCGGCCGGTCCTGATGAGCGTCTGGGCGTGCAGCGGAATTTCCAGCGCGCCGGGCACGTCGAAAATCTCGACATCGGCGGCCTTGCCGCCCAGTTTTTCCCATTCCGCGACGAAGGAGTTCACGCACCGGTCGACGATATCGGCATGCCAGCGGGCGCGGATGACGGCGATGCGGGGTTGGGAGGCGGAAGTCGTCATGAATCGATGGCCTTTCAGGAATGGTCTGCTCTTCGGTTTTCGGCCCTTGGCCCGCACCTTTTCGCCGGGCGCTGCGCCCGCGCTGAAACGGCGCGACTATAGAGTGAGCCTTCCGGAAAAATCAAAGGGAAAACGCCGTTTTCCGGAAAAAGCAGCCATGCCGCCCCCTTCTGGCCCCTCGCAACGCCCTTGCAAGACGCGGCGATTTCGGCTCAAAATTACGCTGTGATTTCATGAGGTTTCCATGACTGCTGCCAGCCGCCGCCGAATCAGGCGTTCCTTCCTCTACGCATCGAAGACGCTGCTTGGCGGCCTGATCTGCTGGTACGGGTTGATTGCGCTGGGGGTCTCGGATCCGGTCTGGGCGGTGATCACGGTGATGATCGTTTCCGATCCGGATCTGTCGACTGCCGTGGGGCTGGCGCAGGCGCGCATCATCAACACCTCGGTCGGCTGTCTGATCGGCTTCGCCAGCCTTGCGATGTTCGGCTATTCGCCGCTGCTGCCGCTGGTGGCGGCGGCTGTGACGGTGGCGATCGTCATCCTGATCGACCATTATCCGACCAACTGGCGGCTGGCGCCGGTCACCGTCTATATTCTGGTCGATGCCGGGCGAACGGCCGCCACCTATGCCGAGGAGCTGGAACTGGCGCTGAAGCGGGCGGGCGAGATCGCCTTCGGCTGCTGCGTCGCGCTGCTTCTCGCCTTCGCCTATACGCGCCTCATCGGCGCGTGGAGCGCCAGCCATCCGCGCTCATCGATCATAGACGGGGATTAGCGTTTTTCGGCGGCGATGAGCAGCATCATCGGCCGTTCCAGTTCCTCTTCCAGCGCCGGAATGGCGGCGATCTGCTCCGGCGTTGGCGAAAATTCATCGAGGCGGCCGAGGGTGAAACCGGCGTCGATCAGGGTGTTGAGCGTGGTCGACAGGCGGCGGTGATATTTCAGAACGCCCTTGGCGAACCAGTCGGTGCGGCGCTCGCCCTCGCGGGCGTAATTGTTGACCGGCCATGTCTTGCGGCCGTCCTCACCGGTGATCCAGTGCGGATGCGCGGCCGCCATGAACACCGGATGCTCGATGGTGAAGACGAAGTGTCCGCCATCGCGCAAGGACGCGTGAACCGTCCGCGTCAACCGGCCGAAATCCCGCACATAATGGAAGGCAAGCGCGCTATAAGCGAGATCGAAGCTCTGGGGCGGCAGCGCCAGTTCCTCCAGATCGCCGATGCGGTATTCGATGCGGCTGTCATCCGTATCGGCCTTGGCGCGGGCGATCATCTTTTCGGAGATATCGATGCCGAGAACATGATCGGCGCCGTTTTCCACCGCATAGCGGGAGAACCAGCCGAAGCCGCAGCCGAGATCGGCAACATGCTTTCCCCGGAGATCGGGCAGCATCGCCTGAATGGCGGGCCATTCGGGCGCTCCGGCAAGCCCGTGAACCTGCCGGGGCAACTGGCTGTATCCGGCGAAGAAATCCTCATTGTCGTAGATGTTCTGGGCCATGATCTCTCCTTTCACCCGGGCCGTTATTCCAGCGCCGGGCGCAAGGGTCAATCGCGGATGGCGAGAAGATCGGCGGCGGCGAAGCGCAGCGTCACGGTTTCGCCGGTCTGCGGCGGCTTCACGCCGGGGCTGTTGAACATGTCGAAGGAAATCACCGTGCCGCCGACATCCATGCGGGTGCGGATGACCGAGCCGAGGAAGTGCGCCGAGATCACCGTGCCCGTCAGCGCCGTATCGCCGGGCGCCGTCGGCGAGAGCGAACCGGCTTCGGGGCGCAGCGCCAGCGGCACCGTATCGCCGCCTTTGAGGCCGGAGAGCGATTGCTTCAGCGTCACATCCTGACCGCCGATGGAAACGCGGCCGGAGGCAGGGTCGATCACCTTGGCGTCGATCATGTTCAGCGTGCCGACGAAGGAGGCGACGAAGCGGGTGGCGGGCGAATTGTAGATCTCGTAAGGGCTGCCGATCTGGTCGGCGCGGCCCGCATTCATCACGACGATTCGATCGGAGATCGACAGCGCCTCTTCCTGATCGTGGGTGACGAAAACGGTGGTGATGCCGAGCTTCTGCTGGATCAGGCGGATTTCCTCGCGCAGCGACACGCGGATCTTGGCGTCGAGCGCCGATAGCGGCTCATCGAGCAGCAGGAGTTGCGGCTTGACGGCGAGCGCCCGGGCCAGCGCCACGCGCTGCTGCTGGCCGCCGGACATCTGGTAGGGATAGCGGTCGGCCAGATGCTCGAGGCGGATCAGCGACAGCATCTCCGTCACCCGGGCATCGATATCGGCCTTGGACATGCCCGCGACCTTCAGGCCGAAGGCGACGTTGTCGCGCACGTTCATGTTGGGAAACAGGGCGTAGGCCTGGAACACCATGCCGATATTGCGCTGGTTGGGCTTCAGCGGCCGCTGGTCCTTGCCGTTGATGGTGAGCCGCCCGCCGCTCGGCTTTTCGAAACCGGCGATCATGCGCAGGATGGTGGTCTTGCCGCAGCCGGAGGGACCGAGGAAGGAGACGAATTCGCCCTTCTCGATCGCCATGTTGAAGTTGTGCACGACCTGAACCGGGCCGAAGGATTTCTGGATGTTATCGAGGATCAGAAACGACATGGGCCTTCACTTTACGCCTTCGCGGGCGACATTTTCGAGAAACGGGTGGCGAGATTGAGCAGGCCCATGCTCGCCCAGGTGATCGCGAAGGCGATCACGGCAAGCGCGGCCGGTTCATACGCCTTGTTGGCGCCGACGAGCTGGAGATAGGGGCCGAAGGCCGGGCGGTTCAAAAGCGCCGCCATGGTGAATTCCCCCATCACGATGGCGAGCGTGATGAAGGCGCCCGACAGCACGCCGCTGATGACGTTCGGAAAGATGCAGCGGAACAGGATGGTGCCCCAGCCAGCACCGAGGCTTTCGGCGGCTTCCGTCAGCGTGCGCACGTCGATGGCGCGCATGGCGGTATCGACGGCGCGGTACATATAGGGCAGCGACAGCGTGATATAGGCGATGACAAGCAGGATGTTCGTGCCCATGGTCGAGCCGGTCAGCGGCAGGAAGGAGGACGAATTATACAGGCGCAGATAGCCGAAGACGATGACGATGGCCGGAATGACCAGCGGCATCAGGGTGATGAACTCCACCACCTGCCGCATCTGCGGCAGGCGCAGGCGCACCCAGTAGGCCGTCGGCACCACCAGCGCCATGCCGAAGACGATGGTCATCAGCGCCATCATCATCGAGAAGCTGAAGGTCTGGTGGAACTGCGTGTCGGAGAAGACCGATTTGAAGGCGTCGAAGCTGTATTCGCCACGGCGCATGCGCATCGAGAATTCCACCGTGCCGATCAGCGGCACGAAGAAATACACGGCTCCGATAAGGACGGCGGCCCAGGCGCCGAAACGTTGCAAGGTCATTTCTGCCACCGTTCGGCGCGCATGCGCAGCACGAGATAAAGGACGTTGGAAACGCCGGTGATGACGATCATGCCGAGCGCGATCGCATAGCCGAGGTTGGGATTGTGCAGCACGTCGCCGCGAATCTGCGCGTAGAGCAGGATCGGCACGATGTTGAGCGAGCTTCCGGTCAGCGCAAAGGCGGTCGCGACGGCGCCGAAGGCGTTGGCGAACAGCAGAAGCGCCGTGCCGAGCAGGCTCGGCCACAGGATCGGCAGCGCCACCATGGTCCAGTACTGGCGGGTGTTGGCGCCCAGCACTTCGGCCGCCTCGCGCCATTCCTTCTTCATGCCGTCGAGGGCAGGGGTCAGGATCAGCACCATCAGCGGGATCTGGAAGAAGAGATAGGTCAGCGTCAGCCCGAGGAAGGAGAGCAGGTTGAAGCCGGTGCTGTAGAGATTGAAGCCGAAGACCTCGCGCAGCAGCACCGTCACCAGGCCGGTGCGGCCAAGCGTCGCCAGAAAGGCGAAGGCGAGCGGCACGCCCGCGAAATTGGAGGCGACGCCGGAAAAGGTCAGGAGGCCGGAGCGCACCCAGCCGGGCAAGCCGCCCAGCACCACCGCCCATGCCAGCATGAAGCCGATCAGCGCGCCGCCGATGGCGGAAGCCAGCGAAATGCGGATGCTGATCCAGTAGGCGCTGAGGATCGTGGGCGTGAACAGGTCGCCGATGTTCTTGAAGGTGAACTGGCCATCGGGCGTGAAAAAGGCGCCGACCACCAGGTACAGCGTCGGGGCGATGAGGAACAGCAGGGCGAAGATCATGAAGGGCGCGATACCCAGCCAGTCGATCACCTTGTCCCTGTCTATGGCCGATGCGGCGGCCGGTGGTGTGGAAGCGGTCATCAGGAAACCCGACGGAATGAATGCGGAAAATTGCCTCTCCGCCCCATGATGGGCGGAGAGGCGGCGATGTTACTTCACGTCGGCGCCGACGACGGAATCCCAGTTCTTGGTGATGACTTCCTTGGAAGCGGCCTGCTCTTCCAGCGTCGGGAACTTCGCCGCTTCATAGGCGGCGGCAGGCGGCATCTTGTCGAGCAGCTCCTGCGGGATCTTGCCGTTCTTGGCGAGATCGTTGAAGCGGATCGGGTGGCAATAGCCCTTCAGCCACAGAAGCTGGCCTTCGTCGGAATAGATATGTTCCATCCACAGCTTTGCCGCGTTCGGATGCGGGGCGTAGGCCGAGATCGCCTGCACGTAGACGCCTGCGACGACGCCGGTGGCGGGAACCACGACCTCATAGGGCGGGTTGCCGTTCAGGCTTTCGCCCCAGGACAGGCCGTTATAGTCCCAGGCGATGACGATGGGCGTGCTGCCCTGCGCGAAAGGCGCGGCCTTGCCGACGACCGGCACGAAATTGCCCTTCTTGTTCAGCTCGGAGAAGAACTTCAGGCCTTCTTCGCCCGCCTTGGCGGAATCGCCGTTCGCAGCGGAAAGACCGGCGGCATAGACGCCCTGCACGGCCTGGTTCGCCGTGCGCGGATCGCCCGCCAGCGACACCATGTTGGCGTAGTCGTCCTTCAGCAGATCCGGCCAGTCCTTCGGCGCTTCGCCGGTGACCAGATCCTTGTTCACGAAGAAGGCGAGAACGCCATAGTAATCGCCGTACCAGTGGCCCTCGGCATCCTTGGCTTCGTCCGGAATCGAATCCCAGGTGGAAACCTTGTAGGGCTGGAGCAGGCCTTCGGCCTTGGCGGAGGGGCCGAAGGACAGGCCGACGTCGATCACGTCGGGAGCCTGCGGGCCGGTATTGCCCTTGTTGGCCTTGATTGCCTCGATTTCATCGCCGGAGCTGGCGTCGGGGTTCAGCTCGTTGACCTCGATGCCGTATTTTTCCTTGAAGGTGGAGATCATCTCACCGTAATTGCACCAGCTATGCGGCAGGGCGATCGTGGTCAGCGAGCCCTCCTTCTTGGCGGCGTCGATCAGCTCCTGGCTCGGCTCGGCGGCGGCCACGGCGCTCATGGCGACCATGATCGCGGTCGAGAGCGAAAGCAGTCGGGACATATGCGAGATCACTGTGTTCTCCTTCGGTTTTCAGCGTCCGCGACGCTGGTAACGGGTTTGCATGAAGCGTTTGTGACGGTCTGTGTGGATGGGTGCCTGTCCGTGATCATCCGCGGTTCGGGCGCGGCGCGTCGGTCTCCTCTTCGGGTTGGGCGGATGGCTTGCGGAAAAGCCGGGTCTGGCCGAACAGGCTTTCCAGCGTCTTCATGCGCGCGCGTGTCTCTTCCCAGTTGCGGCTCTGGACGGCTTCGATCAGCGCCTCGACCACGAACAGCGTCACCACGGAGGAATCCCAGGCCGAGGGGGCCTCGATTTCCATGCGGAAGGTGTGGGCGGCGTATTTCGCGACCGGCGATGTCCAGGTATCGGTGAAGAGTATGATGACTCCGCCCTGCTTGCGGGTCATTTCCGCCAGCGTCACGAAATCGGCCTCGTAGCGGCGGATGTCGAACATCACCAGCACGTCGCCGGGGCTCATGTTCAGCGCATATTGCGGCCAGGCGCTGGCGCGCGGCGCAATCAGCGTCACACCCGGGCGGATGACCTGCATATGCGTGAAGAAGTAATCCGCCAGCGCGCTGGTGATGCGGCCCCCGACGAAATGCAGGCGGCGCTGCGGCTCCGACAGCAGGCTGGCGGCGGCATCGAAGCTTGCCGTGTCGAGATCGGCGAGCGTCTGGCGCATATTGGCCGTGACCGCGTCGGCGAAGCGGTTCAGCACATGGCCGCCCGGCGCGTTCGCCGCCCAGCGGTCGTGCTTGGCAATGGGGTTGGAAAGGGTTGCCTCCAGCTCGCCGTGCAGGCTTGCCTGAAATTCCGGATAGCCCTTGAAGCCGAGCTTCTGCACCATGCGCGCCACCGTCGGCGTCGAGACGCCGGCGTTTTCCGCGACCGTGGTGATGGAGCCGAGACCGGACACGGGATAGTTTTCCAGCAGGCTGCCCGCCAGCTGTTTTTCCGCGCGCGTCAGGTCGCCGTACCGCGCACGGATCACGTCCGAAACGGTTTTCGTCTTCTGTGGCAATGCACTTCCCCTATTCCGGTCTTTGCCGGATTTTCCCGAAAATTAACACATGGAGAGGCGGGGGAGTCAATCGGATTATTGAAAAGAAAATTTCAGTTTACGGTTGACAGAGGGGGCATCGTGAAGAATTCTCTTCGCCGTTCGCGGCCCGGAATGGCGGCGGCCGGGGTCTTTTCATTCGGGAGTTGCAATGCTGACGCAAGCAGAGGGCGATCCCGTCGCCGTCGAGAATCCGCAAGGCAAGGGATCGGTGCTGATCATCTGCGAGCATGCCTCGCGGGTGTTGCCGGAGCGGCTGGGAACGCTCGGTCTTTCGCCGGAAGCGCTGGCCAGCCATATCGCCTGGGATCCGGGCGCTCTGGCGGTGGCGCGCAGGATGGCGGCGAGCCTCGATGCGGTGCTGGTGTCCCAGCGCTTTTCCCGCCTTGCCTATGATTGCAACCGCCCGCCGGAAGCCCCCGGCGCCATGCCCGCCGTCAGCGAGGTCTACGAGGTTCCCGGCAATCGCGATCTGACGCAGGCCGAGCGGGACGAGCGCACGCAGGCGCTCTACATTCCCTTTCATGCGCGCATCGGGGAGATCATCGCGGCGCGCAAGGCGGCGGGGCGGCAGACGGTCATCGTCACCATGCACAGTTTCACGCCCGTCTATATGGGCGTTCAGCGCGCCGTCGAACTCGGCATATTGCATGACGAGGACAGCCGTCTGGCCGATGCCATGCTCGCCGCCGCCGAGGGAACGGCGCTTTACCGTATCGCCCGCAACGAGCCCTATGGACCGGCGGACGGCGTGACGCATACGCTGAAACTGCACGGCCTTGCCCATGATCTGCCGAATGTGATGATCGAATTGCGCAACGACCTGATCGCCGACGAGGAGGGGCAGAGTGTTGCCGCTGATTTCCTGACCGGGCTGCTGCAAGCGGGCATTCCGGCGCTTTGATATTTCGCCTGAGGGCGCAAACGACAAACGACCGGGCGCAAGTCCCGGCGCTCCAGAGGGATAGACGATGAGCATGACCTATACGTTCGAGGATCTGAAGAAGGATGTCGCCGAGGGGCGCATCGACACGGTGCTGGCCTGTCAGGTGGATATGCAGGGCCGGTTGATCGGCAAGCGCTTCCAGGCGGAATTCTTCGTGGAAAGCGCATGGGAGGAAACCCATAGCTGCAACTACCTGCTGGCGACCGACATGGAGATGGAAACGGTTCCCGGCTACAAGGCGACGAGCTGGGAAAAGGGCTATGGCGATTACGTCATGAAGCCGGATCTCTCCACGCTGCGCCGCATTCCCTGGCTGGAGGGCACGGCGCTGGTGCTGTGCGACATGCTCGACCACCACACCCATGAGGACGTGCCACATTCGCCGCGCGCGGTGCTGAAAAAGCAGATCAGGCGGCTGGAAGCGATGGGCATGAAGGCCTTCATGGCCACCGAACTGGAATTTTTCCTGTTCGACCAGAGCTATGACGCGCTGCATGCGGCGGGCTACCGCAACATGAAGCTCGCCAGCCCCTATAACGAGGATTATCACATCTTCCAGACCACCAAGGAAGAGGATGTGATGCGCGCCATCCGCAAGGGCTTGCAGGGCGCGGGCATTCCGGTGGAAAATTCCAAGGGCGAGGCGTCGGCCGGTCAGGAAGAAATCAATGTGCGCTATGCCGACGCGCTGACCATGGCCGACCGCCATTCGATCATCAAGAACGGCTGCAAGGAAATCGCCTTCCTCAAGGGCAAGGCGATCACGTTTCTGGCCAAGTGGAGCTATACGGCGGCGGGCAGCTCCTCGCATATTCACCAGTCGCTGTGGTCGCTGGACGGCAAGACCTCGCTGTTCCACGATCCCGAAGACAAGCACGGCATGTCGGAGCTGATGCGGCATTACACGGCCGGGCTTCTCGCCCATGCCAGCGAGATCACCTATTTCCTCGCGCCCTATATCAACTCCTACAAGCGGTTCATGGCCGGAACCTTCGCGCCGACCAAGGCCGTCTGGAGCCTCGACAACCGCACCGCCGGTTACCGTCTCTGCGGCGAGGGCACCAAGGGCATCCGCGTCGAATGCCGCGTCGGCGGCTCCGATCTCAATCCCTATCTCGCCATGGCGGCGCTGATCGCGGCGGGTATCGACGGCATCGAGCGGAAGCTGGCGCTGGAACCGGCCTTCGAGGGCGACGCCTATGGCGGCAAGGATGTGCGCGAAATTCCGCACACGCTGCGCGAAGCCACTGTGGCGATGAAGGAATCGGCGATGCTGCGCGCCGCCTTCGGCGGCGAGGTGATCGATCACTACACCCGCGCCGCCGAATGGGAGCAGGAAGAATACGACCGCCGCATCACCGACTGGGAAGTGGCGCGGGGTTTCGAAAGGGCGTAAGGCATTTCGCCATGCCGCCGATAGTTTTGACAACGAGGTTTGATCATGACGATGATCCAATGCATTTCGCCGGTTGACGGCTCGGTTTATGCGGAGCGCGAGGCGCTATCGCTGGAAGCGGCGCAGGCGGCGGTGAACCGCGCCCGCAAGGCGCAGAAGGCATGGGCGCGCCGCCCGCTGGAAGAGCGCGTGCAACTGGTGCTCAAGGGCGTCGCCCGCCTCAACGAGATGGCGGACGAGGTGGTGCCGGAAATCGCCTGGCAAATGGGCCGCCCCATCAAATACGGCGGCGAGTTCCGCGGCTTCAACGAGCGCTCCAACTATGTCGCCTCCATCGCCGCTGATGCGCTGGCTCCGATTATCGTGGAGGAAAGCGAGCGCTTCGAGCGCCGCATCGAACGCGAGCCGCATGGCGTCGTCTTCGTTATCGCGCCGTGGAATTATCCCTATATGACGGCGATCAACACCGTGGCTCCGGCGCTGATGGCGGGCAATACCGTCGTCATCAAGCATGCCAGCCAGACGCTGCTGGTCGGTGAGCGCATGGTGCGCGCCTTCGTGGAGGCGGGCGTGCCGGACGATGTCTTCGTCAACGTCTTCCTCGATCACCAGACCACCTCGGCGCTGATCGCGGCGGGCAATTTCAACTTCATCAACTTCACCGGTTCGGTGGAGGGCGGGCGCTCCATCGAGCGGGCGGCGGCCGGAACCTTCTCCGGCCTCGGCCTCGAACTCGGCGGCAAGGATCCCGGCTATGTGATGGAGGATGCCGATCTCGACGCCGCCGTCGATACGCTGATGGACGGCGCCACCTTCAATTCCGGGCAGTGCTGCTGCGGCATCGAGCGCATCTATGTGCATGAGTCGCTCTACGACGCCTTCGTGGAGAAATCCGTGGCGTGGGTGTCGAACTACAGGCTCGGCAATCCGCTCGACCCGGAAACGACGCTGGGACCGATGGCCAACAAGCGTTTCGCCAAGGTGGTGCGCGAGCAGGTCGCCGATGCGGTGTCGAAGGGCGCGAAGGCGCTGGTCGATCCGAAACTGTTCCCGGCCGATGACGGCGGCGCCTACCTCGCGCCGCAGATCCTCGTCAATGTCGATCACTCCATGGAATTCATGCGCGAGGAAACCTTCGGCCCGGCCGTCGGCATCATGAAGGTGAAGTCCGACGAGGAAGCGCTCGGGCTGATGAACGATTGCAAATACGGCCTCACCGTATCGCTATGGACGAAGGATGCTGAGCGCGCCGCCCGTCTTGGCCGCGATCTCGAAACCGGCACCGTGTTCATGAACCGGGCCGATTACCTCGACCCGGCGCTGGTGTGGACCGGCTGCAAGGAAACCGGCCGTGGCGGCTCGCTGTCGGTGCTCGGCTTCCACAACCTGACCCGTCCGAAATCCTACCATCTGAAGAAAGTAACGGCATGACGATTTCCGCAAACTGGAGCTACCCGACCGCCTACAAGCTCGGCGCGGGCCGCATCAAGGAACTGGCCGACGCCTGCAAGAGCCTCGGCATGAAGAAGCCGCTGCTGGTGACCGACCGGGGCCTCGCGCCCATGGAAATCACCACCCGCGCCCTCGATATTCTCGACGCCGCCGGTCTGGGACGGGCGATCTTCGCCGAGGTCGATCCCAACCCGACCGAGAAGAACCTCGAAGCGGGCATCAAGGCCTATCGCGATGGCGGCCATGACGGCGTCGTCGCCTTCGGCGGCGGCTCCGGCCTCGATCTCGGCAAATGCGTCGCCTTCATGGTCGGCCAGACGCGGCCGGTCTGGGATTTCGAGGATATCGGCGACTGGTGGACGCGGGCGAGCACCGAGGGCATCGCGCCGATCGTCGCCGTGCCGACGACGGCGGGCACCGGCTCGGAAGTCGGCCGCGCCAGCGTCATCACCAATTCTGAAACCCATGTGAAGAAGATCATCTTCCACCCGAAATTCCTGCCCGGCGTCGTCATCGCCGATCCGGAGCTGACGGTCGGCATGCCGAAGGCGATCACCGCAGGCACCGGCATGGATGCCTTCGCCCACTGCCTCGAAGCCTATTGCTCGCCCTTCTATCATCCGATGTCGGCAGGCATTGCGCTGGAAGGCATGCGGCTGGTGAAGGAATATCTGCCGCGCGCCTATCGCGACGGCACGGATATCGAGGCGCGCACCAACATGATGGTTGCCGCCGCCATGGGCGCTGTCGCCTTCCAGAAGGGGCTCGGCGCCATCCATTCGCTGTCGCATCCGATCGGCGCGGTCTACCATACCCATCACGGCATGACCAATGCGGTGGTAATGCCGCCGGTGCTGCGCTTCAACCGCGACGCCATCGAGGAGCGCATCGAGCGCGCCAGCGCCTATCTCGGCATTTCCGGCGGCTTCGACGGCTTCTATGATTACGTGCTGCAATTGCGCGCCGAACTCAACGTGCCGGAAAACCTGACGGCCATGGGCATTCCGCAGGATCGTCTCGACGAACTGGCGGCGGCGGCGCTGGAAGACCCCTCGACCGGCGGCAATCCGGTGAAGATGACGCTGGAAAGCATGCGGGCGCTGCTGGTCGACTGCTTCTGAGCGTTAACGTTTTCGCATCCGCATCAAGGCCCGGAAGCCACTGGTTTCCGGGCCTTTTTCGTGCGGCATGCCGAAAAATTTCCATTTCGTTAACCATATTTCGAAAGGATGTGGCCAAACGCACCATGCCGCTTCGCCGGTGCGGCCGCAACGAGCGATGACCGGCTCGGCCAGCTTCTCGGAAACATCTTCAATGCCAGTCGTTACATTCGCCAACACCAAGGGCGGCGCGGGCAAGACCACCGCCGTTCTCATTCTGGCCGGGGAGCTTGCCCGTCAGGGATATAGGATCACCATTCTCGATGCCGATCCGCAGCACTGGATTTCGCGCTGGCACGAGATTTCCGGCGACGTGCCGAATGTTTCGGTGATTTCGCATGTCACCATGGCCTCCATCGAACATCACATCCGCGAAAACCGCGACTGTACGGACTGTTTTCTCATCGACCTGCCGGGCACGCGCAGCCCGCTTCTGGCGACCGCGCTCGGGCTTTCCGATCATGTGCTGATTCCCGTGCAGGGCTGCGCCATGGATGCGCGCGGCGGCGCGCAGGTGATCGAGCTGCTGCAATATCTCAAGGAAAAGCAGCGCATCGACATTCCGCATTCGGTGGTGCTGACCCGCGTCAATTCGCTGGTGAACACGCGGGCGCTGCTGACGGTGAAAATGCTACTGGAGCAACGGCATGTGAAGGTGCTGGGCACGCCGATCATCGAACGCTCCGCCTTCCGTGATATCTTCGATTGCGGCGGCACGCTGACCAGCATGGACGCGCACCGGGTTTCCAATCTCGAAAAGGCGCGGGAGAATGCCCGCCAGTTCGCCGATGAAATCCTGCGGCTCGTGCCGCTGCGCATGGGCGCGCGCCGCCGCCGCGCAGCCTGATCCGCCGCCGAGACCTGACACGAAAAAGCCCCGGAGATCATCTCTCCGGGGCTTTTCCTTGCCGTGAAACAGGCTCAGTCGATGAATTCGACCGTGATGCCGGGCTTGACCATCTTGGCCAGTTCCGTGGCGTCCCAGTTGGTCAGGCGGATGCAGCCATGGCTCTGGGTGCGGCCGATCTTGGAAGGCTCCGGCGTGCCGTGAATGCCGTAGGTGGGCTTGGAAAGCGCGATCCATACCGTGCCGACCGGGCCGTTGGGGCCGGGCGGGATCGTCAGGATCTTGGTGTTGTTGCCCTGCTGGAAGTTGATCTTCGGATTGTAGGTATAGCCGGGATCGAGCGCGATGCGCTCCACCGTCACCGTGCCGGAGGGCGAGGGGGTGTCGGATGAGCCGATGCTGGCGGGGTAGGCGGCGACCAGCGCGCCGTCCTCGCCATAGGCCAGAACCTGCTTGCGGCCCTTGTCGGCGACGATGCGGGCGACGGACGCCTTCTTCGCCGTGCCGGGATTGACGACCTTGATGATGGTTCCGGGAATGGTGAAATCGGCGCCCGGATTGAGTTCCTTCAGATAGGCCTCGTCCATGTGGAAGCGCTCGGCCAGCATTTCGGTGGTCGAGGTGAAGGACAGATGCGGCAGCATTGCCTTGTGGGCGTAATCGTCAGGGATTTCCGCGACATAGGGACCGGCGGCGTCGGCGGGCGTGATCGTGTAGTTGACGACGGGCATGCCGCCGGAAAGCCGCAGGCGCTCCAGCACGGTTTCGGTGTCGTTCGGATCCAGCGTCTCGCCGGAAATCTGCTCCCAGGCCCGCAGCGCCTTGGTGACGTTGGCGCCCATCTTGCCGTCGATGACGCCCGGTGACGAGCCCTCGCGATCCAGGAACACCTGCAATGCCGTGATTTCGGCCCGCGACTTGTTCTTGAGCTGGATCGGCGGATCTTCGCGATTGGTCACCGCCGGTTGCTGCGGCTCGGGGCTGATCGCCTGATCGTCCGGAATAAAGCCATCCTGCTGCGGATCGATGGAGCCGGTGCTGAGATCGTCCCCGGGATAGGGCTGCTCCTCCAGCGGCAGGCGGGTGATGCTGCCGTTGCGGGGAAGGGCGCGGGCCGGGTTGCTGGCGTCGAAGCCGCCCTGATAGTCGCCGTCAGGAATATATTCGCGGCGGTCGTCCATATAGGCGCGGCGTCCGTAGCGGTCGCGGGCGTCGTAACGGGCTTCGCGGGTGCCGCCGTCATAGCGGCCAGCGGGCACCTCGGTTGCGAGAAGATTGCCGTAACGGTCGATCAGCACGCGCTGGCCCCGGCGATTATATTGCACCGTTACTTCCCCGGCTTCGGGCATGTAATCGAGAATCGCGCCATCGGGTGCCACCAGCACGGTGTTGCCGTAGCCGCGAATGCCCTGCTGCGCGCCAGCCTCCGTCGAAAGCAGCGCCGTGGCGCAAGCCATGGCGGTCAGCGACAGGCGGATTTTGAAGGCGTTCGTCACCATGGATTTCCCCGAATGATCTGTTCTTCCGGTCTCAGACACTGTAATTTTGACGCTAGTGTGAAAAATATGAACTCATGGTGAATGTTCCATTAAATTTCCGGAAGATAACGCAGGAGCCGGAAGAGCCGTTGCCCGCGCGATTGACAGCGGCGCTGCGCCGGTGAAGGAATGAAGCAGCCGTTGCGGCCAGAGGAGCAAGCCATGATCGAATTTTCCGCCCGCCGCGGGCCGCGCCTGACGCTTGATCCGGCCTCCGTCCTCGATATCGGCGCCTGCGCCGTCGCGGGCGAAAATCTGGCTCCCGGCCGGGCTATCCCCGACGATGGCGATCCGCGAATCGATCATTCCCTCGAAGGCTTCCTGTTTACCTGCGGGCCGGATCATCTGCGCCACCCGGAACCGGTGGAGGGCGACGGCGCCGGGCGGCGCTATCCGCTGCACGGTTCGTTTTCCGCCCATCCGGCGCGCATTCTGTCGCTGACGAGCGGCGGCGCCACCGCCGAATGCGAGGCGGCCGTGGATGTGACGATGACGAACGGCGAACCGGCGCGGCTGGAGCGGCGCTGGTCGATCGATGACAGCGGCACGGTCGAGCTTGCCGATCGCATCGTCAATACCGGCGCGGGCGCCTTCGCGCCGATGCTGATGTATCACATGAATATCGGCGCGCGCCTGTTCGATGCCGATGTGCGCCTCGATGGCGCGATGCTGGAAGGTGGCGGTTTTCCCTGGAATTTCGGCAAGGATCCGGGCGGCGTGTTCTGCGTTCCGGCGCAGCGGCAGGGCGCGGGCTGGGCTGAGCTGCGGCTCGGGCCGATGGCGTCGCTCGGCGGGCTGTCGCTCATCGTCGCGTTTCGCACCGATACGCTGCCCTTTCTCCAGATCTGGCGCAATCAGGCCGCGCCCGCCCATGTGCTCG
>JBDHTA010000040.1:0-27511 GCA_039808465.1 Rhizobiaceae bacterium
GATGCCGGTCGTCGGCGAAGCCGAGCCCGAACGCGTCAGGGTTTCGAGATAGGGAATCGGAATGTCGTCGATCAGCGTGGCGATGCGCGGGCCGCCAAGGCCGCGAATGAACATGCCGCCCGCGGCGCCCGGCTTGGTTTCGACGTAATCGACACCGGGCTCGGTGGTATTGCCGAGATCCTTGACGTTCTCGATGTCCTTTTCGCGGATGGTTTCGGCTGTCGTTTCCGATGCCAGCGGCGTGTCGGCCACGCCCGTTCCGGCCGTGCGCCCGCCCTTGGTGACGACGATCTTCTTGAGCGGCGTCGCATCGGATGCGGCCGCATCCGCATTGTCCGCGTTTTGCGCGCCAGCCGCCGATGCCATGAACATCGCCGCCATCGCCGTGCACGCCAAGAGAACCGACCGAGAATGCCGGACAGCCATGAACCATATCCTTTTCGATGAGATCACCGGGCTGGCTGGATCGGCGCGAAAGGCCGCGGGCTGGCTGGGCGAAAGAATTTCAATTCAGGCGCCGCACCGGCAACGCCTTCTTTCTGCCTCGTAAAAAACATGAGTGTGGTTGTCAATAAAATTAATATGACTATTTAACTCACATTAAATACATGCGCCGCCGCCGTTGCAAGGTTGCAACGATCCGGCCCTTTCAGGCGTTTTCCTGCTGACGAAACAGCAGAAGGACAGCGTGGATGAAATTTACCGGCGCCGCCGCCCTCACCCTTCTCGCCATGCCTGCCTTCGCGGCAGCCCCGCCGCAAACCGGCCCCGTGCCGCAGCCGCGCCCGCAGGCGCAGGAGCCGCAGGCCCCCGCAAAACCCCTTGAAAAACCGGAGGAAACCGGCCCCTTGAAAGGCACGGTGACGACACCGCCGCAGGAGCGGGTGATCGCCGCCGAACCCGATGCGGAGCATGCCCGCTGCCTCGACGACCTCAAGGCGCTCGGTGCGGTCTTCACCGAAAAGCCGCGCGTGGACGATGGCGCGGGCTGCGGCATCGACAAACCGCTTTCGCTTTCCACGCTGCCGAACGGCGTCAAGCTGCAACCGGAAGGCGTAATGACCTGCAAGGCCGCGCTGGCGCTGGCGCGCTGGGTGAAGGAAAGCGTGCTGCCTGCGGCGGCCACCGCCTTTCCCGGCCAGCGGCTGCAAGGCGCCGAAAATGCCTCCGCCTATGTCTGCCGCCTGCGCAACAATGCGTCGAAGGGAAAGATCTCCGAGCATGCGCGCGGCAATGCCGTCGATATCGCCGCCTTCACCCTCTCGGGCGGCGAGCGTGTCGACATCCGCCCACGCAAGGAGGATTCGACCCTATCGGGCGCGTTCCAGCGCGCCGTGACGGCCACGGCCTGCCTCTATTTCACCACCGTCCTCGACCCCGAGAGCGACGCCGCCCATGAGCGGCATCTGCATCTCGACGTGCTGGAGCGCAAGGGCGGCTACCGCTACTGCCGGTGAGGTTCAGAACAGCCCTTCGATATAGCCCTGCTCGTTGAGGAAAATCCGCTCCGCCGAGGGCACGCGCGGCAGGCCGGGCATGGTCATGATCTCGCCGGTGATGACCACGACGAAGCCCGCCCCCGCCGACAGCCGCACCTCGCGCACCGGCACCGTATGCCCCTCCGGCGCGCCGCGCAGGTTGGGATCGGTGGAGAAGGAATATTGCGTCTTGGCCATGCAGATCGGCAGGCGGCCATAGCCCTGCGCCTCCCAGGCATGAAGCTGGCCGCGGATCGCCTTGTCGGCGATCACCTCGCCCGCGTGATAGATCGTCTTGGCGATGGTCTCGATCTTGTGGAACAGCGTCATGTCGTCGGGATAGAGCGGCGCGAATTGCGAATGGCCGGATTCGGCAAGCAACACCACCTTGCGCGCCAGTTCCTCGATGCCCGCCGAACCCTCGGCCCAGTGCCTGCACAGCACCGCCTCGGCGCCCAGCGTCGCCACGTAATCCTTGATCGCCTGAATTTCCGCCTGCGTATCCGAGGTGAAGTGGTTGATGGCGACGATGGCGGGCACGCCGAACGTCTTGACGTTCTGGATATGGCGGCCGAGATTCGCGCAACCCTTCACCACCGCCGCGACGTTCTCGGCGCCGAGATCCTCCTTGCCCACGCCGCCATTCATCTTCAGCGCCCGCACCGTGGCGACGATGACGGCGGCATCCGGTTTCAGCCCCGCCTTGCGGCATTTGATGTCGAAGAATTTCTCCGCCCCGAGATCGGCCCCGAAACCGGCTTCCGTCACCACGTAATCGGCAAGCTTCAAGGCGGTCGTGGTGGCGATCACCGAATTGCAGCCATGGGCGATATTGGCGAAGGGGCCGCCATGCACGAAGGCCGGGTTGTTTTCCAGCGTCTGCACCAGGTTCGGCTGCATGGCGTCCTTCAGGAGCACCGCCATCGCCCCGTCCGCCTTGATATCGCGGGCGAAAACCGGCGTCCTGTCACGGCGATAGGCAATGATGATATTGCCGAGCCGCCGCTCCAGATCCTTGATATCCATGGAGAGACAGAGGATCGCCATCACTTCCGAGGCGACGGTGATATCGAACCCCGTCTGGCGCGGGTAACCATTGGCAACGCCGCCGAGCGAGCAGACGACCTCGCGCAGCGCCCGGTCGTTCATGTCCATCACCCGCCGCCAGGTGATGCGGCGCGTGTCGATATTCTGCTCGTTGCCCCAGTAGATATGGTTGTCGATCAGCGCCGACAGCAGGTTGTGCGCCGAGGTGATGGCGTGGAAATCGCCGGTGAAATGCAGGTTCATGTCCTCCATCGGCACCACCTGCGCATAGCCGCCGCCCGCCGCCCCGCCCTTCACACCGAAGCATGGCCCGAGCGACGCCTCGCGGATGCAGACCACCGCCTTCTTGCCGATGCGGTTCAGCCCGTCGCCGAGGCCGACGGTGGTGGTGGTCTTGCCCTCGCCCGCAGGCGTCGGGTTGATGGCGGTGACGAGGATCAGCCTGCCATCCGGCCTGCCCTTCAGCGCGGCGATGAACGCCGCGTCGACCTTCGCCTTGTCGCGGCCATAGGGCAGCAGATAGTCGGAGGCGATGCCGAGCTTTTCGCCGATCTCCTGAATGGGTTTCTTGCGCGCCGCCCGCGCGATCTCGATATCCGATTTCACGTCCGTCATGGGTGCTCCTCTCCTCATTCCCGCCCTCCCCGGCGGACTATCATTCAGCCCTGCAAGCGGGCGGTCCGCGCGCCGGTTCGAGCCGCTTCCTGCATTGGATACGACATTTTTCATTCAAAAACAGACTTCGCGCTTTTTGTCCCCGGTTTTACGGTGCTCCGGAAAAATTGTTGCGCGGCAATATTGCGCCGCATAAACACGGGGGCCTCGGCCGTTATCGCGGCGGGATACACGTCTTACGGAGA
Source organism: Rhizobiaceae bacterium (assembly GCA_039808465.1). Taxonomy (GTDB): domain Bacteria; phylum Pseudomonadota; class Alphaproteobacteria; order Rhizobiales; family Rhizobiaceae; genus Metarhizobium. The sequence goes on from JBDHTA010000040.1 coordinate 3,386, forward strand.
AGTTTGCATGAAATCGCTGGAACTGCTCGTGGAGCGGATCATCCTGTCGAGCCGCTGGATTCTGGTCGTCTTCTATCTGGGACTGGTGGCGGCGCTCGCCGTCTACGGCCTGTCCTTCGTCTTCAAGTTCCTGAAGGTGGCGAAGAACGTCTTCATCTATGACGAGGCCGAAATGATCCTCGCCATGCTCGGCCTGATCGATGCGGCGCTGGTCGCCAGCCTCATCGTGATGGTGATGATCTCGGGCTACGAGAATTTCGTCAGCCGCTTCGATGAGGGCGGCGATTCCATCTCCTTCCTCGGCAAGCTCGACGCGGGCAGCCTGAAGATCAAGGTCGCCTCCTCCATCGTGGCGATTTCCTCGATCCATCTGTTGCAGATCTTCCTCAACGCCAACCAGTACACCGACAGCAAGCTGATGTGGTACACCCTCATCCACATCGCCTTCGTCATCTCCGCCGTCATGCTGGGCTTCCTCGACCGGCTGATGAGCAAGGGCAAGGAAAAGGGCGACGCGAAGGTTGAGCCGAAGATGTGAGCAATGAAAAACGCCGCCCCGGAAGGCGGCGTTTCTGTTTGGACCTCACCGATCCAGAATCGAGCGGATTTCCACCAGTCCCGAGCGCACCCGCAGGATATAGAAGCCCATGGTCGCCAGATGCGTCGGCATGATCCAGCCGTCCTCCTCGCCATTGGAGATGATCGCCGGGCGGATGCGCAGCGCCGCCTTGAACTGGTTCATGGTGTCGTTCCAGATCGGCGTCAGGTTACGCTCGCTCATCACCTGCGAAAAATCCGCCTGCGCCGCCGCCAGAATGGCGTAATAGCCGTAAAGCTGGCCATAGGCGAACCAGAAGCGGTCGTCGGCGCGGGTGTCGAACCAGCCGCCATTATAGTTTTCCGAGCGGTCGCGCAGGATGGCGGCGGTGTTGCCGAGATCGTTGGCGATGCGATCCACGAAGCCGAGCAGGTTATCGGCGCGGCTGTCGAAGACGGTGCTGCACGCCGCAAGCTCCTTGTTGAAGGCGCGAAAACTCTTGATGGCGGCGCGGTAATAGCTCGGCGTCGGCGTCTTCGGGCCGAAAGGATTGAGCCCGAAATACCAGGAATATTCGTCGAACTGGATATTGCCGCGCGCATCCTGCAACGTGTTGCTGATGCCGGAGGTGCCGCGCATGCGCCCCAGCGAATCCACCAGCTCGACCGCCGTGCGCCGCACCGCCTGGTTAACGCCGCGCTGGAACGACGCCTTGTTGTCGAGGAAGGGCGTATGATCCCAGTCGACGCCGAAGAAGCCGAGGCGGTAGAGCAGCATGGAGGAAATCCATGCATTGTCGTTGACATTGGTGTCCGTGAGATCGGCGACGACATCGACGATCGCAGAGCTTTGGCAGGTGCGCGCCGTCTGCCCTTCCGTGCCCGGAAGCTCCGCGCCCGCGGGCACCTTGCGGCTCTGGAAGTTGTAGCTTTCGACGAGGTTCGGGTTAAAGCCGGTCCACACCTGCGTCTGCCAGATGAAATAGCCGTAGAAGCCGATCAGCAGCGCCAGAATCGCCAGCACCGGCCCGCGAACGATCCACGAGCGGTTGCGATACCAGCCATGCGCGGCCAGAAACGGCCAGAACAGCCATGCGACCACAAGGCCGATGCCCCTGCCGATCGCGGCGAAGATGCGCGTGAAGAAGGCGATGATGGGGTCAAGCATGGTCTTCCTCTCTCAATCCGTACAGGCGCAGGCGGAACGCCTGCTTGTCCCTGAGGTAAGTCTTCGTCAGCACGTTGACAACATGGTTGCGCATCGTATCGGCCTGCGCTTCGTAATCGCGGTAAAAGCCCTGCTTGTCGAACACGAAGCGCGAGACGAAATCGGCGGGCACCATCTCGCTGATCAGGCGGTTGACCAGCCAGCGGTCGGGATGGTCGGGCTTCGCCCGGATCAGCAGGAAGCGCCATGCGGGCGGCACCTCCGCCATCTTCATTTCGCCGGATGCGCCGATGATGCGCAGCGCTTCCATCAGGAAGGGATAAGCCCCGTCCGAGGAGACCAGCGCGGCATTGCGATGCATCCATGTTTGCAGCCAGATCGCATCCACGGAATCCAGATCGACCTCGGGCGCGCTTTTGTGCACCAGCGAGCGGATGATCATCTCGGCGCGATGTTTCAAAAGGCCGGAGCCTTCCACCCAGCTTGCGCGCGGCAATTCGATGCGGCCGGTGCGCAACAGGAAATCATAGATGATCGCCGGATCCTTCAGCGAGATATAGGCCACCTGCCATGGCCGCGAGCGGCGGAAGCCGGGCGCGGAGGGATCGCACACCACCGTCACCGCCTTGCCGTCCATGAAGATGTAGACGCCGCCGAAATGGTTGGCCCAGAAGGCGTCGTGGCGGAAAACCAGCTTGTCCGGCACCAGCGCGTTCTGGCGGATATCGCCGGTTACCTGCGCCAGTTCCACCATGCGGTTGAGCAGGCCGTCGTCGCGCCATGCATCGGGCTCGGAAGTGAGCCGGTCGGCCAGCTGCCGCAATTCCCCGGCCTTGCCGAGCAAATCCTCGGCCGAGAGCACCCGGAAGGTCACCTCGTTGATCGACAGCAGATCCTCCAGCGTCGACACCACCGAAACGGAATCCTCGATCTCGCCGTAAAGCGCATCCTTGATGGTGACGGCATGGATCGCCCGCCGGTTGGCCTCGAAAAATTCGTGCATCAGCCCGGCGGTGTTGGAAAAGCTGGTATGGACGACCGGCAGGTTTTCCTGATCGGGCGTCAGCAGGATGAAGCGGCGGTTCACCCGGTTGGGATCGAGGTAATCCTGATCGGAAAATTCCGCCGCGATTTCGGGCGAAAAGCCGGTCATGTCGATGCGGAAGGCGGGAAGCGCCGTCGGCCGCATGCCGAAGCCCGAGAGCGCCTTGTTGTAGCGCGCCACCAGATGCGGCTCGGCCACCTCCAGCAAGCGCCCGTAGATCAGTTCTGCCTCCAGCAAACGGTCCATGCTACTGCTTCCACCGGCCGTCGCGCTTCATCGCCTCGATCTCCCCGATCGCCCGCTCCCGCTGCTGCTCGCGGCGGATGATGCCGTCGATGGCGGCGCGGTCGGAGGTGTCGGAATAGCGGAATTCGGAATCAGCGTAGCGGTTGATTTCCTGCATCACCATGTCGAGGGTGATGGGCGTGCGCAGCGCCGAAATCATTTCCTTCTTCTCGTCATAGCTCTTGCGCAGGAAAGGCTCGGGCGTCGCGAACCATTCGTCGGGCAGATCCACATCCATCGCCCGCATCTTGATGGCATCGGTGATGTTCTTGATGGCGCGGCCGGTGAAACGCGGCTCGGTTTCCTTGATGCGATAGAGATAATTGCCGATATCGGCGAGTGTCGAAACCTTGCCGTTCTTCTTCTCGAACCGCTCCCAGACGGCCGCCAGCCCCGCCTCGGAGGGGCGCGAATGGTTTTCGTAGGAAGCGGCGACCGCCTTCTTGATCGACTGGCTCTCGTAAAGCGCATGCTCGCCGAGCGGGATCGAATGATTGCGGCCTATCAGCATGGCGAAGATATCGATGTAATCGTTGCGGGTCTGCGGCCCGTCGATCAGCCAGCGCGCCCCTGCCCGCTGGCGCAGCGCGTCATCAACGGCTTCAGGATGGTTGGAGAACATACCGAAGGTGCAGTTGCCGCGCACCACGGTCGAGGCGCCCGCGAAGCTTTCCATCAGCACCGCCGTCACCTCCTGCTGACCGGCCGAAGCGCGGTCGTCGGAACGTTTCGCCGCCACCTGATCGACATCGTCGACGGTGCCGAAGCCGATGGCGCGGGGATTGGTCACGGCATTGACGAAGGCCTTGCAATTCTGGCCGGATTTGCCCTGATAGGAGGAAATCTGGTCGACGCCGAAATTCTCGTAGTGGAAGGCATAGCCCGCCACCTCGCAATAGTCGTTCAGCAGACCGGCGATCATCTGGATCAGAATGGTCTTGCCGGTGCCGGGCATGCCGTCACCCATGAAGGTGAAGATGAAGCCGCCCAGTTCCACGAAGGGGTTCATCTGCCGGTCGAAATCATAGGCCATCAGCATGCGGGCCAGCTTCATCGCCTGATATTTGGCGATGTGGTTGCCGACGATGTCCTCCGGCTTCTTGAAGCTCATCACCAGCGGCTTGCGCTTCGCGGCAAAGCCGGTCTCGAAGCCGTTCAGCGTCACGTCGTCGCTGTCGAGGCGGATATGCATGGTCTCGAAGGCGGCCGTTTCCGGGAAGCGGCTGCGGCGCGACAGCAGCCCTTCCTGCGCCGCCGCCAGATAGGCCCGCGCCCGCGCCGCCATGGCTTTCGCATCGGCGGAGCCGGAAATCGCCCGGTCGAGACCGGCGATCAGGCTTTTCAACGCATCCTGCGGGGTTTCGAACAGGTAATCCGGCTCGTTGACGGAAATGCCGTCGACCTCATCCGGCGGCAGCGTCGCCGAGAGATAGGCGACCCACGCGAAAGCGGTAATGAAACCCGATGCCGAAAGATACGCCTTGAACTGCGCCGCATCCGGCCCGGTGAGCGGGCTGGCCAGATTGCGCGCCTGCAAGCTTTCGAGCACCGTCTGCCGGGCGAAAACATCGGCAACAGCCAGCGCCACCTGCGCCCCCCGCCGGGCGCGATAGACCAGCGTATGCCCTGCGGGCGAGAGCAGCGGATCGGCGGGCGGCACGGCCTGAACGGTGGCCGTCAGCTCCACCTCGCGGGCGCGGCGCACGCCCCCGGTCGAAACCGTCGGCACGAAGCGCCGCCCGGTTCCGGCAATCGGCGCGGCGGAGGGGCCGCCATCCGCCTCGATCAGCGCGAAGCGCGTCACCAGCGCCTGCGCCGCCGAAAGATGCCGGTCGATATCCTCTTCGCGCAACGTCGTCAGGCCCGCGTTCAAGCTCATGGGGTCATACCTCGCTGATCACCTGATTGCCCGAGATCACATGCACCTTGTAATCCCCGAAGATCGATGCCGTCTCACCCGCCGCATAGAGCGCCTGATAGGCTTCGTGCGGCACCAGCGCATGCTTCTCATAGGCGCTGACGCCCATGCGGGTGGCTTCGAGATTGCTGGTGTCGATGTGGAATTCCTGCCGCGCCGGGGTGGAGGAAAAGAAGCCGCGCTCGGCGGGCCGCTCGGCGCTGGAAAGCACTTCCTGCTGCGTCCATGTCAGCAGCCAGGCGTCGCCGCTGCGGCGCACTTTCGAAAGGATGCCGTTGATGCGGTCGTTGTTCTCGGTAATGCCCGCCGAATAGAACGGCCCCAGCACGAAGCGGCGCAACTGCTTGGGGTGCAGTGTCGGGAAATCCTTGTCGAGATTGGCGGCGATGGTGGCGGGTGTCAGCGCATAGGAACTGTTGCGGGTGATGAAATCGTCGAAACGGGCGGCAAGCTCCGGGTTCAGCAGCCCGCCGACCGGCAGGGGGATCTGGATATCCGGATCGAGCGTGCCGTCGCCGCGCACCAGCATCTTCACCATATTTTCCGAGGAATCCTCGATCACGGCGATATAGACCATCGGCAGCGTCTGCGAGCCGTCGAAGGCACCCCACACCACCACGCAGACCGGCCGCCCGTTCTGCCGGTTGACGCCGACATGCACGGTTTCCGGCAGGATGACCGGCGAGAACACCTCGCCCTTCGACAGCGATTCCAGATAGACGCGCTCGGCCATGCGGCTTTGCAGCGCTTCCGGAAAGGCGCGGTTGCGCAGGATGAAATCGGCCATTTCCGCCCGAAGCGTCCGCGGATCGGGGATCGCCGCCAGCCGCTCGGCCGCCGTGTTGCGGTCCTTTTCCAGTTCCAGCACGTTCTGGAACACCGGGAAGCCGCTTTCAGCGCGGGAAATGCGGAAATGCTCGGTAAAGCCGATGCGGTTTTCCCAGCAGCGCAGCGAGGCGGCGAACCGCGCGAGATAAGGCAGGATCACGGCGGGCGGAAACGGATTGCCGGGATCGGCCCGGTCAGGATCGGAGAGATAGGTCTCCAGCCCCGACAGCGCCGCCGTCACGGTCGAGAAATATTGCGCCACCGGCCCGCCGGGGGAATTGCTCATGCGTCCGCCCTATCCCGTACTGACAAGGCCCACCCCCTCTGCCTGCCGGCATCTCCCCCGCAAGGGGGGAGAAAGTCAACGGCTTGTTTCTCCTTCGATCTTGAATGCCGAAGGAGCGGCAAGCTCAAGTCCCTCCCCCTTGCGGGGAGGGATTCAGGGAGGGGTCTTTGCTCCATATGGTATCCCCCGCGTCACTGCTTGATGTAGTCAGCAGCGTTGTGCTTATCCAGAACCGACTGGAAGCGCCGGGCGAAGGCATCGTCGGCCAGCTTCTTGCGCCGCTGGATATCCTGCGTCGCCACCATGTTCTTCTCGTGCATTTCGAGGAGATCGCCGATATGGCGCTGCGCGGCAGCGCCGATGCCCGCCATGGTTTCCTCCGCCGCCGTATCCACTTGGCTACCCAGCGTGTTGATGCGGTGCGCGACTTCCTGCTGCGCGGCCGTCTTCAGCGAATCTTCCAGCGCCTTGTAGAGCACGATGCGCTGCTCGGTATCGATGGTCAGCTTGTTGATCAGCGTGTTCTGGGCGGCAATCTGGTTGTTGAGCGAATCCACGAAGGTCTGGAACATCGAGGTGTAGCGTTCCAGCGTCTGGCTTTCCGCCAGCAATTCCTGCTCCTTGGCCTGAAGCTGGTTGTATTCCGTCGCCATGGCCGAGCGCTCGCCTTCGAGCTGGGTGCGCTGGCCCTGATCGGTGGAGGCGGCGATGCGGTTTTCGATATCGAGAAGCTGCGGGTTGAGTTCGTTGATGCGCGCCTGCGTCGCCTCCAGATTGGCGACCGTCTGCTTGCGCCGCTCGATCACCTGCACCAGACTGGTTTCCGAGCTTTTGTAGCGCTGGTCGAGAATGCCGCGCTGCTCCCTGAGGATGCCGACGATGGTGTCGGACTTGCCGAGAAGCTCCTGCAAATTGCCCGCCAGCGACATGTTGCGCACCCGGTCGGTGCGCATCCTCTGCGCCTTCTGCTTGGAAAAGATGCCGATGAATTTCTCGTAGCCGGTATAGCTCTTCATGCTCTCGAATTCGGCGCCGAAAACGTTGGTCGCATCCTCCAGCCCGATGATGAGATCGGCGATATTGGTTTCCATCGCCTTCTGCTGGGCAAGCACGTCCTGGATGCGGGCGTTCTCGATGTCGAAATTCACGTCTCCGAGCTTGGTGTCGGCCTTGGCGAACTGCTCCAGCATCGCGCCGGACTGCTCCATCTTGCCGCGCACGTCCTTGACGATGGAACGGGTCTTTTCGATTTCGCTGTCGAAGGACTGTAGCGTCGCCATACGGGCTCTCTCCTCTGCATGAACCGGGAAAGACCATATAGGATTCCATCCGCGATGGAACCATACCCGCGCCGATTGCGGCCGCGTTTTATTTCGCCGCCGCCGGATCCTTGAGGTAGGCGATGAGGTTTTCGATCTCCCCGGGCTTCTTCATCCCGGCGAAGGTCATCCGCGTGCCCTTCACCACGAAGCGCGGATTGGCGAGATAGGTGGCAAGCGCCGCCTCGTCCCACACCTTGCCTTCCCCGAAGGCGGTCATCGCCGGTGAATAGGAATAGCCCTCCACCGCCGCGACCGGCCGCCCCACCACGCCCATCAGCGAGGGGCCGACCTTGTTCACCGGCTCGGTCGCGGTGTGGCAGGCGGCGCATTTCTTGAAGAGCATCGCCCCCGCCTTCGCATCGCCCCCGGCATGGGCGGCAGTTGCGGATGCCGCCAGAAGGGCGGCGGCGAGACAGTGGAATTTCATCGGACAATCCCCGTGGAAAATGCATCCGCCGTGAAACGCAGCGGCGGACCGGCGCTATCATCCGCCCGATTCGGGCCGATGGAAAGGCCGCAAAACGTCGCAAACGGTCGCAACAATCGGTGCCAAAAGCTAGCCTGCCGCTTGAAATCGGCTCATATTGGTGCTTGGCTGGAACCTGAAAAACAAAACACTGGGAGTTGGTAATGAAGAAATTCAAAGGCTTCGAACTGGCCATGCTGGCCGCCGCCTCGGCACTGGCGCTGGCTGCCCCTGCGGCCGCCGCAGAGCCCGAAAGCTGCGCCACCGTGCGCTTTTCCGATGTCGGCTGGACCGACATCACCGCGACGACGGCAACCGCCAGCGTGGTTCTGAAGGCAATCGGCTACACGCCGACCACCACCGTCCTTTCGGTTCCGGTCACCTACCAGTCGCTGAAGAACAAGGATATCGACGTCTTCCTCGGCAACTGGATGCCGACGCAGGAAAACGACGTGCGCCCCTTCCTCGACGACAAGTCGGTGGAATCCTTCGGCCCCAACCTCGAAGGCGCGAAGTATACGCTGGCCACCAATGCCAAGGGCGCCGAACTCGGCATCAAGGATTTCAAGGATATCGCCGCGCAGAAGGATGCGCTTGAGGGCAAGATCTACGGCATCGAGCCCGGCAATGACGGCAACCGCCTGATCCTCGACATGGTCGACAAGGACACCTTCGGCCTCAAGGGCTTCGAGGTGGTCGAATCCTCCGAGCAGGGCATGCTGGCGCAGGTCGCCCGCGCCGAGAAGGACGGCACGGCGGTCGTCTTCCTCGGCTGGGAGCCGCATCCGATGAACGCCAATTTCAAGCTGACCTACCTGACGGGCGGCGACGACGTGTTTGGCCCCAATCTCGGCGGCGCCAGCGTCTTCACCAATGTCCGCGCCGGTTATACCGCCGAATGCCCGAACGCCGGCAAGTTCATCACCAATCTGAAGTTCACGCTCCAGATGGAAAACGAGATCATGGGCAAGATCCTCAATGACGGGCAGGAGCCGGAGGCGGCCGCTACCGAATGGCTGAAGGCCAACCCCGCCGTGATCGAGCCCTGGCTTGCGGGCGTCACCACCCGCGACGGCGGCGACGCGCTGGCCGCCGCCAAGAGCGGCCTCGGTCTCTGAGAACGACGGCAAAGGGCGGCGCAAGCCGCCCTTTTCGAAGATTGAGACTTCCTTGCACACAACTTCCTTGCATACAGGCGGGCGCGCGTGAACTGGCTGACCGACAACAGGATCCCGATCGGGCCTTGGGCGAAATCCTTCGTCGACTGGCTCACCACCCATGGCGGCTGGTTCTTCGACCAGCTTTCCTTTCTTCTGTCCAACTGCATCAAGGCGATGCTGTATCTGCTCCAGGCGCCGCATCCGCTGGTGGTGGTGGCGGCCGTGACCGGCATCGCCTTCTGGCTGCGCCGCTCCATCGGCGTGGCGGCGCTGACGGCCGTCGGCCTGCTGTTCATCGTCAACCAGGGCTACTGGAAGGAAACGACGGAAACACTGGCGCTGGTGCTGGCCGCCACCGCCGTCAGCATGCTGGTCGGCGTGCCGCTCGGCATCGCGGCGGCGCGGCGCAAATGGGTCTATTCCATCATGCGCCCCGTGCTCGACCTGATGCAGACCATCCCCACCTTCGTCTATCTCATCCCGGCGCTGATCCTCTTCGGCCTCGGCATGGTGCCGGGCCTGATCGCGACCGTCATCTTCGCCATTCCCGCGCCGATCCGCCTCACCCGCCTCGGCATCGTCTCGACGCCGCCCGCGCTGGTGGAAGCCGCCGAATCCTTCGGCGCGACGCCGATGCAGGTGCTGCGCAAGGTGGAGCTGCCCTTCGCCATGCCGCAGATCATGGCGGGCCTGACGCAGACCATCATGCTGTCGCTGTCGATGGTGGTGATCGCGGCGCTGGTCGGCGCCAACGGACTTGGCGTGCCGGTGGTGCGGGCGCTGAACACCGTCAACGTCGCCAAGGGTTTCGAAGCCGGGCTTTGCATCGTCATCCTCGCGATCGTTCTCGACCGCGTGTTCCGCAGTTCCGACGCAGGAGATGGCGCATGAGCGATGCGGTCACCTTCAAGGATATCGATATCGTTTTCGGCGATCGTCCGGACAAGGCGCTGGCGATGATCGACGCGGGCAAGACCCGCGACGAGATCGGCGCCGAAACCGGGCTGGTGCTGGGCGTCGCGGGCGCGTCGCTGACCATTCACGAGGGCGAAATCCTCGTGCTGATGGGCCTGTCCGGCTCCGGCAAGTCGACGCTGCTGCGCGCCGTCAACGGGCTTGCCCCGGTCGTGCGCGGCCAGGTGACGGTTGCCAGCACGAGCGGCCCGGTCGATCCCTACCGCTGCGCCCCGAAGGCGCTGCGCGATTTCCGCATGCACACCGTCTCCATGGTGTTCCAGCAATTCGCGCTGCTGCCCTGGCGCACGGTGGCCGACAATGTCGGCTTCGGGCTGGAGCTGGCGGGCGTGCCGGACGAGGAGCGCAGGCGGCGCGTCGCCGAGCAGCTCGATCTGGTCAACCTGACGAAATGGGCGGGCCGCAAGGTCAACGAACTCTCCGGCGGCATGCAGCAGCGCGTGGGCCTTGCCCGCGCCTTCGCCACCGGCGCGCCGATCCTGCTGATGGACGAGCCCTTCTCCGCCCTCGATCCGCTGATCCGCACCCGCTTGCAGGACGAGCTGCTGGAATTCCAGCGGCGGCTGAAGAAGACCATCCTCTTCGTCAGCCACGATCTCGACGAAGCCTTCCGGATCGGCAACCGCATCGCCATCATGGAAGGCGGGCGGATCGTGCAATGCGGCACGCCGCAGGAAATCGTCCGCAACCCCGCCAACCAGTATGTCGCCGAATTCGTGCAGAACATGAACCCCATCGCCATGCTGACGGCAGGCGACGTCATGCGGGCGGGCGTGGCGGCGGATAGCGCTGGCGGCGTCACCGCCACCGCCCGCGCCGAAACGCCGCTGGTGGACATCCTCGACGCCCTGACGCGCCAACCCGGCCAGATCGGCGTGGTGGATAACGGCACGGTGGTCGGCACCATCTGCGCGCAGGATATCGTCGAGGGATTGACGCGGCACCGGCGGCGTGAAACGGCCTGAGAGAACCACGGCAAACAGCGAGTGACAGCCATGACAGACAAGCCCTCCGTATTGCGCGACACGGATGAAGAGGCGCGCCGCCTGGCCCGGCGCCTGATCCATACCGGCCCGCACATGGCGCTTGCCGTCATCGATCCCGAAACCGGCTTTCCCAGCGCCAGCCGGGTTCTCGTCGCCACCGACAGCGATGGCGCGCCGGTCATCCTCGTCTCGGCGCTTTCGGCGCATACGAGGGCGCTGAGCGCCGATTCGCGCTGCTCGCTGCTGGCGGGCGAGCAGGCGAAGGGCGACCCGCTCGCCTATCCGCGCATCACCGTGCTTGCCCGCGCCGCGCGAATCGAAAAGGACGATCCCGCCCGCGCCCGGCTGCGCCGCCGTTTCGTGCTGCGCCATCCCAAGGCCGAGCTTTATATCGATTTTCCCGATTTCGCCTTCTTCCGGCTGGAGCCGGTCTCGGCCAGCCTGAACGGCGGCTTCGGCCGCGCCTATGCGCTGGAAAGCGCCGATCTGCTCACGCCGCCCGCAGCCGATGCCTTCGACGAGGAAGCCATGCTGAGCGCCATTGAGGCCGCGGGGCCAGATGCCGCGGGCCATATCGCGGCTGAGGCATCGCTTCCGGCGCGCACCGACTGGCGCATTTGCGGGCTGGACGCGGCGGGCATCGACCTCGTTTCGGCCGGTTATCTGACCGGCGGAAGGCTGGAATTCGAGAGCCCCCAGATTTTTATGGAAATTTTTAGCAAATACATTGCCGAAGGCCCCTCGACAAGCCGCAAAATTTGACAATGTACAACTGATATTGCGGTCTGCAAACCTGTCAGTCATAGACGGATGGGACGTTTGGAGCATGGCCGCGCATGACGGCGCAACCGGTTTTGTGATCACGGCCTACGAGGTAAAAACTAAGGAGTCAGAGTGCCTTATCCGAGGTTTACGAAGCGCGGTGCGCTGACCTCGGGGTGAAGCGGGCGCTGAAAGAACGATGAGCAAGGACACACTCTCTGATCACGCGAACGTCGCGGCGGGACTTCTTTCCGCAATGGCCAATCCGAAACGGCTGCAAATCCTGTGCAGCCTCGTCGAAGGAGAGGTCGCCGTGGGCGTTCTCGCGAATCAGGTGGGTCTCAGCCAGTCCGCCCTGTCGCAGCATCTCTCCAAGCTGAGGGCGCAGAAGCTGGTGACGACCCGCCGCGACGCCCAGACCATCTATTACAGCAGCTCTTCCGAAGCCGTCATCAAGGTTCTGGAAACGCTCAAGGCCATCTATTGCGGCGGCGACGCGAAATAACTGCCCCGGGCACCCTGCCTTGACGCGATCCGGCCTGCTGATTCGCACCACCGGCGATATCATCGCGCCATCGCCGCCGCAGATCGGCCAGATCTTCGGCGTCCTGCGCGGCGTTTTCAATCACCGCATCTGAAAGAAAGGGCCCCATAAGGGGCCCTCCGCATTCTCCGGGAAAAGGCAACAACAGCCCCTCACGCCACATAGGCGCAGAACATGTCCAGCCCGTCGAGATGGATCTCGCCATCGGCATAGATGGGGCTGAAGCCCGGCCAGGCGATGACCTGGCGCACCGAAACCTCGGAAGGCGCGAAAACCGTCCGCTCCCGCGTCAGGTTGAACACGAACAGCATCTTCTGCCCGTCCTTCTCGCGCACGAACACCAGCAGATCCTTGTTGGTGTCGAGGAAGCGCATGTCGCCATCGAGCAGCACGCCATGCTCGCGGCGGAAGGCAAAGGTCAGGCGGTAATGGTTCAGCACCGAGGCCGGATCGGCCTGCTGCACATCCGCCGCCAGCGCCCGGTGCCCGGCGGGAACCGGCAGCCACGGCTTGCCCGACGTGAACGCCCCGTTCTCCGCCTTGCTTTCCCAGATCATCGGCGTGCGGCACCCGTCGCGGCCCTTGAAGGAGGGCCAGAAGCGAATGCCGTAGGGATCGCGCAGATCGGCGAAATCCAGCTCCGCCTCCGGCAGACCCAGCTCCTCGCCTTGATACAGGCAGATGGAGCCGCGCAGCGAGGCGAGCAGCGTCGCCGCCAGCTTGGCGACGCGGGGGCGCTCCGCCTCGGTCACCGCGAAGCGGCTGAGATGGCGCTGCACGTCATGGTTCGAAAAGGCCCAGCACACCCAGCCGTCGGTCACCGCCGTCTGGAAGGCGTTCACACATTTGCGCACATGGGCGGCGGTGAAATCCGGCCCCAGCAGGTCGAAGGTGTAGCACATATGCAGCTTGTCGCCGCCGCCGGTATAGGCGGCCACCGTTTTCAGCGAGCGCGGCCCGTCGCCGACCTCGCCGACCGTGGCGCGCCCCTCATACTGGTCGAGCAGCGCCCGGAAGCGGCGCAGGAACTCGATGTTTTCCGGCTGCGTCTTGTCGTAGAGATGGTTCTGCATCCCGTAGGGATTGCTTTCGGGCGCATCGAGCCCCACCGCGTCCGGATCGTTGTCGGCGGGCGGGTTGGAGCGCAGCAACTGGTCGTGGAAATAGAAGTTCACCGTATCGACGCGGAAGCCGTCGACGCCGCGATCCAGCCAGAATTTCACCGTGGCCAGCAACGCATCCTGAACCTCGGGATTGTGGAAATTCAAATCCGGCTGCGAAATCAGGAAGTTGTGCATGTAATACTGGCGGCGCACCCCGTCCCATTCCCAGCCCGGCCCGCCGAAGATCGACAGCCAGTTGTTGGGCGCGGTGCCATCCGGCTTCGGATCGGCCCACACATACCAGTCGGCGCGGGGATTGTCGCGGCTGGCGCGGCTTTCCTTGAACCATGGATGCTGGTCGGAGGTGTGCGAGATCACCTGGTCGATCACCACCTTCAGGCCGAGACGATGGGCTTCGGCCAGCAGCTCGTCGAAATCGGCAAGCGTGCCGAACATCGGATCGACATCGCAATAATCGGAAACGTCATAGCCCATGTCGGCCATCGGCGACTTGAAGAAGGGCGACAGCCAGATCGCGTCGACGCCGAGCGAGGCGATATGCGGCAGGCGCATGGTGATGCCGCGCAGGTCGCCGATGCCGTCGCCGGTCGTGTCCTGAAACGAGCGCGGATAGACTTGATAGATGACGGCGCCGCGCCACCAGTCGGGGTTCACGGCCGCAGCCCTGTTCTGATCGTTCATGAATTACTCCGGTAAAGACGAACCCGTGCGAATCGATAGGTCAGCATCGCTGCCCCTCGTCAAACCGGTTGAATCGCAAAAAACGATGCAAGTCAAACGCCCCGGCGCGCCGCGCCGTGGGCCTGCGTCAGCGCCGCTTCTTCTTCGGCTCGAACGGATTGTCCGGGGCGCGGAAATGGATGCGGATCGGCACGCCGGGCATGTCGAAATCGGCGCGCAGGCCGTTGATCAGATAGCGCACATAGGATTCCGGCAGGGCATCGGGCCGCGTGCAGGAAATCATGAATGCGGGCGGGCGCGCTTTCACCTGCGTCATGTATTTCAGCTTCAGGCGGCGGCCGGACACGGCGGGCGGCGGATGCTGCACCTGCTGGCTTTCCAGCCAGCGGTTGAGCCGCGCCGTGGAAATGCGCGTGTTCCACACCCGGTCGGTATCGATGACCGATTGCATCAGCTTGTCGAGGCCGTAGCCGGTCTGGCCGGAAATCGGCACGGCGCGGATGCCGCGCGCCTGCGGCAGCAGCCGCTCAGTCTTTTCGCGCAGTTCGGCCAGCACCGCCTGCGGCTCGTCGATCATGTCCCACTTGTTGAAGGCGAGCACGGCGGCGCGGCCCTCGCGCAGCACCAGGTCGACGATCTGCAAATCCTGCTTCTCGAAGGGAATGGTGGCATCGAAGACGATGACCACGGTTTCGGCGAAGCGGATAGAGCGCAGCGCATCGGCGACGGACAGCTTTTCCAGCTTCTCCTGCACCTTCGCCTTGCGGCGCATGCCAGCCGTGTCGAACATCTTGATGGTGCGGCCGCGCCAGTCCCATTCCACCGAGATGGAATCGCGGGTAATGCCCGCCTCCGGCCCGGTCAGCAGCCGGTCCTCGCCGAGAAAACGGTTGATGAGCGTGGACTTGCCCGCATTCGGACGCCCGACGATCGCCACGCGCAGCGGCTTCGTCTCGTCATAGGCGGGCTCTTCCTCTTCCGAACCCTCCTCGCCGGAATCCCGGACATCGACATTGGTGTCGGGCTCATCGATTTCGGGGGGAAAGGCCACATCCTCGCCGATCGCCGCGACGATGGCGTCGCGCAGGTCCAACATGCCCTGCCCGTGTTCGGCCGAAATCGGGCAAGGCTCGCCAAGCCCCAGCGTATAGGCATCGTAGAAACCGCCGTCGGAGCCGCGCGCCTCCGCCTTGTTGGCGACCAGCACCACCGGCTTGCCGCGCCTGCGCAGCATTTCGGCCAGCGTCTTGTCCACCGGCGTCAGGCCCATCTTGGCGTCGACCACGAACAGCGTCAGATCCGCCTCGTCGATGGCCGCTTCCGTCTGGGCGCGCATGCGCCCCTCCAGCGTCGCCGGGCCGGATTCCTCGAGACCCGCGGTGTCGATGATGGTGAAGCGCAGGTCCACCAGCTTGGCGTCGCCCGGCCTGCGGTCGCGGGTCACCCCCGGCGTGTCGTCGACAAGCGCCAGCTTCTTGCCCACCAAACGGTTGAAAAGCGTGGATTTTCCGACATTCGGACGGCCGACGATGGCGACGGTGAAGCTCATGCGCTTAAAAACTTTCTTATGCCGCCTTGCCGGAGGCGGCGATGAGATCGAGCATGATCTGCGCGCGGTTGGCGACCGGGCGCGGCGCGTTGGTATCGTCGACGATCTCCTGGAACCAGTCCCGCGCGCGCTTGAAATCCGCCGCCTTGTAGGCGGAAAGGCCGAGCGCCTCGCGGGCGGAATTGCGCAATCCGTTCTGCGGCACCGCCATCTGCTCCACCTCGGCCGAAACCTGCTCATAGGTGCCGGTGTCGATCAGCAGCCAGCCCGCCCGCATGCGCGAGGCGTCGCGCAACGCCTGCGGCACGCCGGTATCGGCGGCAATGTCGCTAAACGCCTTCACCGCGCCCGCCGCGTCGCCCTTTTCGGCTTGCAGGGTGGCGGCGCGCATGCGCGCCAGCACCGGATAGGAGCCATGGCCTTCCGCGCCCAGCTTTTCCAGCGCCTTCAGCGCCTCGTCATGCCTGTTTTCATCGATCAGCTTCAGCGCCGAAACGAATTCGTCGCCGGAGCCGGAAGCGGCCTGCGACTGGAAATGCTCATAGAGACGATGCCCGGCGGTTGCCACGACGATCAGCACCGCCCCGCCGATGATGATGCGCCCGAAGCGGCTCCACACGGACCTGAACCGGTCCGAGCGCAGTTCCTCGTTGACTTCACGGATGAAGCTGTCGTCGTTGAATGCCATTCCAGTCTCCGGCCTTTTGTTACCGGCCCTTCTAAACGATTTTTCCCGTATTGTAAGGGGGCATCGGCAAATCAGAACGTCAGCCCGCAACCGCCAGCGGCGCGACGCCGATCAACAATTCGTGCAGCCAGAAGACGATCACCAGCCACAGCGCCACCCCCGCCGCCACGGCGGCGATGTCGTATCTGGCTGAGACGAAGACGCGCGGCTTCGCCTCGCCCGCCCGCTCGCGCCGCTTCATCATGATGCGCAGCAGCACGGCCCAGACGAGGAAGGCGGCGAACAGCAGCACGGAGGCGGTTTCGCCATTGGCGAGAAGATGCGCCAGCGCCCAGACCTTGATCGCGACGATGACAGGATATTTCGTCTTCACGGCGATGTAACCGGCGGGAAAGGCCGCCGCCGCCAGACAGATCATCGACACCAGCATCAGCGTGACGGCAAGATGCGCCGTCCAGACCGGCGGATACCAGAGCATGCCGGTAACCTCCCGCGCCTCGCCGAAGCCGTAGATGACGAGAACGAGCGTCAGCGTGCTGAAAATGGAATGCCCGGCGATCCAGGCGGACTTGCCGAAACGGGCGATGGCGCCGTCACGAAAGCCCGGCGCGAAGATACGGATCAGATGCGTGCCGAGAAACAGGATGAGGCCGATAATCAGCAAGGTCATGACGCATTCCCTGAATAAGAGCGATTGCCCCGGATTACCGGCAAGCCGCGCCGATTGAAAGCCTTATCGAAGCGCGGGGCAGAAAGCCGCACCCTCTTTTACAAAGCGGCCCATGCGCAGGGAACGGAATCCGCTCTTTCGCGTTTTCACTGCAAGATCAACGCAAAGGAGTTTCATCATGGGCCGCGCACTCATTCTCTGGATCATGGGCGTACCGCTTTTCGTCGTGCTGCTGATCTGGGCGTTTTTCCTGCACTGAACGATGAAAGGCCCGGAACCGCTTCCGGGCCTTTTCGCATGGCCGAATCAATCTTCCTGCGGCACCTGCGCGCCCTGCTGGGTGGCGAGGAAGCGCTGGTCGATTTCCGGCAGCGGCTCATCGTAGATCACCGCCTCGAAGGCTTTCAGGCGCTTGTAGATCGACAGCAGTTCCACGATCGTCGTCCAGCTGTTGACGAGATACTGGAAGGATTCGCGCACCTGCCCGAAAACGTTCTGGATCTGGCTCATCACGCCGAGCGTCAGCTTGCCCGCGACGATGGACGGGACCAGAACGAAGGTGCCGAAGAGGTTGTCGGCCTGTAGGTAGAAGATGCGGGCGACGTTGAAATAGAGATAGTGGAAATAGAGGCGGAAGTAATTCTTGCGCACATTGGCGAAGAGTTGCGCCACCGTCGGCGGCTGCGCCCGGTCTGGATGGTCCTCGCCATAGACGAGTTCCTTGCGGTAGGCCGCCTCGACCCGCTGGTTGCGGAACTCCAGCCCCGGCAGCTTGATGCCGACCGCCGCCAGGAACACCGTGCCGAACAGCGACCAGCAGATCGCCGCCCACACCAGCGCATGCGGAACCTCGCCGATGAACGGCAGCACGGTTACCGTGCTGGAGAACTTGAACAGCACCGGCAGGAAGGCGACCAGCGTCATGATCGAGCTGACGAGGCTGACGCCGAGCCCTTCGACGGTGCGCGAGAAGCGCATCGTGTCTTCCTGCACGCGCTGCGAGGCGCCTTCGATATGGCGCAGCCTGTCCCAGTGGGCCATGTAGAAATCGTTCATCGCCGTGCGCCAGCGGAAGACATAGTGGCTGACGAAGAACAGGTTCAGCGTGCCGACCGTGATGGCAACGAAGGCGATCCCCGCAAAACCGATCATGCCGATATAGATTTCGCTTTCGGTCGGAATCGGCTCGGTGCGGGCAAGCCCGCGCTGGATCATGTCGTAGAACGGCCCGTACCAGGCATTGATCGCCACGCTCACCTGCACCGAGAAATAGGTGTTGAAGATGATGAGCGCCGATCCGAGCAGCGACCACATCTGCCACGGATGCGGGCGGAAGGTGAACCAGAAGGCCGCAAACAGCCCCACCATCGCCGCGTAATAGATGTAGAACCACAGGAAAGGGGCCGACCAGAAAACCGAAACCCCGATGACCGCTTCCTGCCCCGGCTGGAGCGGCGGCAATCCGATCAGGGCGCCGAGTTGCTCCCCGCCCGAATACCAGATGATCATGGCAAGCGCCGCCCAGACGACGGCGGACGGAAAGAACAGTTTGGGAGAGGGGAAAAAGGAGACAAACAAGGGAAGCGCTTTCGTTTCGCAAACACCGGGCTTTGCAAGGCAAGCTGAAGATGCGCGAACCTAAAGGAGTTTGCGCATTGCAACAATCGCCGCATGCCCGAATTACGGAGATTTAAGCATTTCCAGCAAAAGTGCGAAGCGGTTTTGCGTCCGGAAATGCGTAGAACAAAGAGTTAGAGCGTTTTCGCGTTTCAGGGAAAAGCGGAAACGCTCTAATCTGCAAGCGTCAGCACCAGCGGCCCGTTGCGGGTCACCACCAGCGTATGCTCGAACTGGACGGTGGGCGCGCGCGGCTCGCTGTAGAGCGTCCACGGGTCGTCCTCGCCGCCGCTCTCCTCGGCCCAGTGGCCGCCGAGCGACAGGAATGGCTCGATGGTGAAGACCTGCCCCTCCTCCATCACCCGCTTTTCCTCAGGGTCCGGCCAGGTGGCAAGCTCGCCCGGCTCCTCATGCAGCGAGCGGCCGACGCCGTGGCTCGCCAGATTGGTGATCAGCGTGTAGCGGTTCTTCGCCGCAAAGGCGCCGATGGCATTGCCGATCCCGGCAAGCGGCGCGCCGCTTTTCACCTGGTTGACGCCGAGCCACAGCGCCCGCTTGCCGTCGCGCACCAGCCGCTCCACCTTCTTCGCCACCGGCGGCACCGCGAAGGAGGCGCCGTTATCGGAAAAGAAGCCGTCCTTCACCGCCGACACGTCGATATTGACGAGATCGCCCGGCTGGATGGCCCGCGGGCCGGGAATGCCATGGGCCACTTCCTCGTTGACGCTGATGCAGGTCGCGCCGGGAAACTGGTAGCAGAACTCCGGGGCCGATTGCGCGCCGTTCTCCTCCAGAAAGCGGCGGCCGATATCGTCCAGCTCCTTCGTGGTGATGCCCGGCTCCAGCGCCGCCGCCATCGTCCGGATGGTCGCGGCGCAGATGCGGCCGATGTCCTTGAGCTTGTCCAGTTCCTCTTCGGTCGAAACAACCATGATGCCTCGTCGGTTTCCGTTATCGTTTCAGGCAGAGGCTTTCGCCGCCTCGCGCCCGTCCGTCAACGCCTTTCTGACCAGCGGCGCGACTTTCGTGCCGTAAAGCTCGATGCCGCGCATGATCTGATCGTGCGGCATCGGGCCGATCGCCATCTGCAACAGGAAACGGTTGTTGCTGAAGATGCGGTGATGGGCGACGATCTTTTCGGCCACCGTTTCCGGGTCGCCGACGAACAGCGCCCCGTTCGGCCCGCGCGCCATCTCGAAATGCATGCGGTTGGTCGGCCCCCAGCCGCGCTCGCGGCCGATGCGGTTCATCACCTCCGCCTGCGGCCCGTAGAACTGGTCGCCAGCCGCCTGCGCCGTATCGGCGATGAAGCCATGGACGTTGATGCTGGTCTTCAGCCTGTCCGCATCCTGCCCGGCGCGGCGGGCCGCCTCACGGTAGAGATCGAACAGGGGCGCGAAGCGGCGTGGCTCGCCGCCGATGATGGCAAGCGCCACCGGCAGGCCGTAGGCCCCTGCCCGCGCCAGCGATTGCGGCGTGCCGCCAGCGGCGATCCAGACCGGCAGCCGATCCTGAAGCGGACGCGGATAGACGCCGCGTCCATGGATCGCGGCGCGCATCTGCCCTTCCCATGTCACAATCTCGCTGTCGCGCAGCGCCAGCAGCAGGTCGAGCTTTTCCTCGAAAAGCTGGTCGTAGTCTTCCAAATTATAGCCGAACAGCGGAAAGGATTCGATGAAGGAGCCGCGCCCGGCCATGATCTCGGCCCGCCCGCCGGAGAGGAGGTCGAGCGTCGCAAACTGCTGGAACACCCGCACCGGATCGTCGGAGGAAAGCACGGTGACGGCGCTGGTCAGGCGGATGGTTTTCGTCTTCACCGCGGCGGCGGCCAGAATGGTGGCGGGCGAGGATGCCGCGTAATCGGGGCGGTGATGCTCGCCGAGCCCGAAGACGTCGAGCCCCACCTGATCGGCCAGCTCGATCTCTTCCAGCAGGTTCCTCAGGCGGCGCGCCGCCTCCGGCCCCTTGCCGCCCGCGGGCTCGGGATCGACATCCGCGAATGTATAAAGACCGAGTTCCATGGCATCCCAACCTCGTTGAACCGGGAAAGAGATAGCGATGCCGCCCGATTGAGGCAATTGTTAAAGCCTCGAACGCTGCGTTCGAAAATCTCGATGGAAATCAGCCGGAAGCTTTTGGCGGTTCATCCGCCTGTTTCAGAGGGGGCATTGCATATGAAGACCCCCTCTGCCTGCCGGCATCTCCCCCACAAGGGGGGAGAAAGTCAAAGGCTTGCTTTTCTTACGATATTGAATGCCGAAGGGGCGGCAGCCTCAAGTCCCTCCCCCTTGTGGGGAGGGATTTAGGGAGGGGTCTTCCCTCATATGCGATTACCTGCTTGCCCGCCTGCCCCGCCCTGAATCTTTACAGGAAGTTAAAACATCCGCGTCAACGCTTTGGCAGGATTCGGCAATCAGGCGTCGCTCAACGTGCGCTTCACGGCATTGCGCCAGCCCTTCAGCTTGGCGTTGCGGGTCTTGTCGTCCATCTCCGGCTCGAAGCGGCGGTCCCGCGCCCAGGCATCGGCGAAACTCTTCCTGTCCGGCCACACCCCGGCCCGGCTGCCCGCGAGCCAGGCGGCCCCCAGCGCCGTGGTTTCCAGAATGGCCGGGCGGTCGACGGGGGCATCGAGCAGATCGGAAAGCCGCTGCATCGTCCAGTCCGAGGCCACCATGCCGCCATCGACGCGCAGCACCGTATCGCCATCGGCATTCTTCCAGTCCTTGTGCATGGCGTCGAGCAGGTCGCGGGTCTGGTAGCAGACGGCTTCCAGCGCGGCGCGGGCGAATTCCGCCGGGCCGGTGTTGCGGGTCATGCCGAAGATCGCGCCGCGCGCGTCCGGATCCCAATGGGGCGCGCCGAGCCCCGTGAAGGCAGGCACCAGATAGACCTCCTGCTCAGGATCGGCGGACCGCGCCAGCGGTCCGGTTTCGGAGGCGTGGCCGATGATCTTCAGCCCGTCGCGCAGCCATTGCACCGCCGCCCCGGCAATGAAGATCGAGCCTTCCAGCGCATAGGTGGTTTCGCCGTCGAGGCGGTAGGCGATGGTGGTGAGCAGCCGGTTCTTCGAGCGCACTATGTCCCTGCCGGTGTTGAGGAGCGCGAAGCAGCCGGTGCCATAGGTGGATTTCAGCATGCCCGGCTCGAAGCAGGCCTGCCCGATGGTCGCCGCCTGCTGGTCGCCCGCCACGCCGAGGATCGGCACCGCCGCCCCGAAGATCGAGGGATCGGTCACGCCGAAATCGGCGGCGCAATCCTTCACATCCGGCAGCATGGCGGCGGGCACGCGCAGGATATCGAGCAATCCCTCGTCCCATTCGTTGCTGGCGATGTTGTACATCAGCGTGCGCGAGGCGTTGGTGGCGTCGGTCACGAAGCTTTTCCCGCCCGTCAGCCGCCAGATCAGGAAGCTGTCGATGGTGCCGAAGCAAAGCTCGCCCTTGGCGGCGCGCGCGCGCGCGCCCTTCACATTCGCCAGCATCCACGACAGCTTGGTGCCCGAGAAATAGGGATCGAGCAGCAGGCCGGTCTTCCTCGTGAAACCGCGTTCCAGATCCTGCCGCTTCAGCTTCTCGCAATAGCTGGCCGTGCGCCGGTCCTGCCAGACGATGGCATTGTGGATCGGCCTGCCGCTGCCGCGCTCCCACACCACCACGGTTTCGCGCTGGTTGGTGATGCCGATGGCGGCAATCTCGCTGGCCTGAATGCCAGCCTTGGCAATCGCCTCGCGGATGGTGGAAACCACGGTCTCCCAGATTTCCTCGGGATCATGCTCCACCCAGCCGGGCTTGGGATAGATCTGCCGGAATTCCTTCTGGCCGGTTCCGGCCACCTTCATCCCGCTGTCGAAAACGATCGCCCGGCTCGATGTCGTGCCCTGATCGATCGCCAGCACATATCCGCCCATGATATCCTCCTTCGCCCCTCCGCAGAATCTCAATACGACAGCAAAACGAATGTCAAACGAAAATAAAACGCAAATCCACCAACCGTATCGCTGAGTGTGCATCGAGGCCAACAACACAATTGCCAGACGGCAGGCTTGCGCCTAACCTGCAACGCGATTTTGCACCGCACACACCATGGGCGGTGCGGCAGACACGCTTGACAGGGATGGAGCAGAATATGACAAGATCAGTCGTCGTCACCGGTTCGACCAGCGGCATCGGGCTGGCGATCGCCGCCGCTTTCGCGGGCGAAGGCGCCAATGTCGTCATCAACGGTTTCGGCACGCCGGAGGAAATCGCGGCGGCGAAGGAAAAGGTGGACGCGCAAGGCGCGGGCCGCGTCGTCTATCACGGCGCCGACATGACCAAGCCGGAAGAAATCGCCGACCTGATCGAGACCGCGAACAGCGAGTTCGGCGGCGTCGATGTTCTCGTCAACAATGCCGGTATCCAGCATGTCGAGAAGATCGAGGATTTCCCAATCGACAAATGGGACCGGATCATCGCCATCAACCTGTCCTCCTCCTTCCACACCATGCGGGCCGCCATTCCGCTGATGAAGGCGAAGGGCAAGGGCCGCATCGTCAACATCGCCTCCGCGCACGCGCTGATCGCCTCGCCCTTCAAGGCGGCCTATGTGGCGGCCAAGCACGGCGTGCTGGGCCTGACGAAGACGGCGGCGCTGGAGCTGGCGGAATTCGGCATCACCGTCAACGCCATCTGCCCCGGCTACGTGCTGACGCCGCTGGTGGAAAAGCAGATCCCCGACACCGCCCGCGCCCGCGGCATCAGCGAGGAGCAGGTGAAGACCGACGTGATGCTGAAATTCCAGCCGACCAAGGATTTCGTCTCGGTGGAGGAAGTGGCTTCCATGGCGCTCTACCTCGCCAGCGACGCGGCGCGGCAGATCACCGGCACGCATATCTCCATCGACGGCGGCTGGTCGGCGCAATAAGGCAGCTTTACAGGCATGAAGGGCGGCGGATTTCTGGCGAAGGCCGGTTCGCCGCCCTATCTATTTGGGGTGCGCAGCAATCATTTGACCATACGGTAAAATGCTGTAGCGTGGAACAAAACAGAAATACGGGAACCCCATGACCGGCTCGATCCGCTTCATCCTCAATGGCGAGGATGTGTCGCTCCCCTCCGTCAAGGCGACGGATACGCTGCTCGACTATCTCCGCCTCAACCGCCGCCTGACCGGCACCAAGGAAGGCTGCGCCGAAGGCGATTGCGGCGCCTGCACCGTTCTCGTCGGGCGGCTGCTGGACGGGGTTCTCATTTATGAAAGCGTCAATGCCTGCATCCGCTTCCTCGCATCCCTGCACGGCACCCATGTCGTCACCGTCGAGCATCTGGCGGGACCGGAAGGCGCGCTGCATCCCATCCAGCAGGCGATGGTCGACTGTCACGGCTCGCAATGCGGTTTCTGCACGCCGGGCTTCGTGATGTCGCTTTACGGCCTCTGGCTTTCAACGGAAAAGCCCGGCCGCGCCGATATCGAAAAGGCGCTGCAAGGCAATCTCTGCCGCTGCACCGGCTACGAGCCGATCGTGCGCGCCGCCGAG
>JBDHTA010000041.1:0-27212 GCA_039808465.1 Rhizobiaceae bacterium
TCGCGCCGCCGGTGCCACCAGCCTTTTCGGCGCTGAAGCTCGATCTGGCGCGGCATCTTTCGAAGATCGAGGGCGTGCTGGTGGAGGACAAGGGCGGGGCGATCGCCACGCATTACCGCCTTGCGCCGCATCTGGAAGCGCCGCTCGGCGATATCATGCGCGGCTATGCCGAACAGGCGGGCGAGGGCTATGTGCTGCAACTCGGCAAGATGGTCTACGAGCTGCGCCCGGCGCATTCCAGCAAGGGCGATGCGGTGGCGCGCTTCCTGTCCGAGCCGATGTTCGCCGGGCGGCGGGCGCTTGCCATCGGCGACGACCTGACCGACGAATCGATGTTCTCCGCCGTGAACGCGCTGGGCGGCTATTCCATCCGCATCGGCTCGCCCGAGGTGAAGACCTTGGCGCAGGCGCGGCTGCCGTCGCCGCAGGCGGTGCGCGACACGATCGCGCTGCTGGCGCGGATGAAAACCGCCTGAGCCCGGTTACGCGGGCACGCGCACGGTGGCGCGCAGGCCGCCGAGGGGGCTGTCGCCCAGGGTGATATCGCCGCCATGGCTGCGGGCGATATCGCGGGCGATGGCCAGCCCCAGCCCGGTGCCGGACGCATCGAGATTGCGGGCCTCGTCCAGCCGGAAGAAGGGCTTGAAAACGTCGTCGCGGGCGTTTTCGGGAATGCCCGGCCCGTCGTCGTCAAGCGTGATCGTCAGCCATCTGGCGCTGTGGCGCGCCTCGATGTCCAGCCGGTTGGCGTAGCGGCGGGCATTGCTGGCGAGATTGGTGACGAGGCGCGAGAAGGCGGTGGGGCGGACATTCACCTCCTCATCGCCCTCGATGCGCCAGCTCAGCGATTTCCCATGCATTTCGGCATCGGCCTGCAATTTCTCGAAGAGGTTGCCGAGCTTCATCGTGCCGACCATTTCCTCGCCTTCGTTCTCGCTCTTGGCGAAGGCCATGTAGCCTTCCAGCATGGTCTGCATGTCCTCGACATCCTCGCTCATGCCCTGGAGATCGGGATTGTCGCCCGCCAGCGCCAGTTGCAGCTTGAAGCGGGTGAGGATGGTGCGCAGGTCATGGCTGACGCCGGTCAGCATGGCGGTGCGTTGCTCGATCTGCCGCTCGATGCGCTCGCGCATCAGGATGAAGGCGAGACCGGCGCGGCGCACTTCCTCGGCGCCCCTTGGCGAAAATTCCGGCGATTTCTGCCCCTTGCCGAAGCTTTCTGCCGCTCTTGCCAACGCCACGATCGGGCGGATCTGCCCGCGCAGGAACAGGATGGAAATGACGATCAGCACCAGCGAGGCGCCGATCATCCAGAGGATGAAGATATGGGTGTTGGAGGCGTAGGTCTGGCTGCGGCGGGCAAAGACGCGCAGGATCTTGCCTTCGAGCTGGATGCGGATTTCCACCAGCCGCGAATCCCCGACCGTGTCGATCCAGAAGGGCAGGTGGATTTGCTGGGTGATCTCGTCGGAGAGGATTTCGTCGAGGATCGAGAAGAAGGGTTTCGGGCGCGGCGCGGGCAATTCGCCGCCGGGTTCGATGGAAACCGTCAGGCCAAGCCGCTCGCGGGCGATGCGGATCACCTGGTTGACGTCCTTCTCCTCCGGATACAGCCCGATCAGGTCGATGACGGCGGCGATGTCGCGGGTGACGGCGGTCGACAGCCGTTCCGTCACCATCTGCCAGTGGCGCTCCATGAAAACGAAGGCGACGATGGCCTGCAACAGCACCATCGGCAGCACGACGATGAGCAGCGAGCGCGCGTATAGGCCGGTCGGCAGGCGGCGGCGCAGCCACAGCGCGGCATAGCGCCAGCCGTTGACCGTGCGTTCGTGCTGCCTGCGCAATGCCGCCCAGAGCGTCATGCCGGTCAATCCATGCTGAGGCGGTAGCCGATGCCGCGCACCGTCTGCAACCAGACCGGATTGGCCGGATCGTCCTCGATCTTGCGCCGCAGCCGGTTGATCTGCACGTCGATGGTGCGCTCGCCGACCTCGGAATCGTTGCCGACGAGTTCGTGGCGCGGAATGGTTTCCCCGGCGCGCGTGGCAAACAGCAGCATGATTTCCTGCTCGCGGTCCGTCAGGCGGATCACCTCCGGCCCCTTCTTCAATTCCCGGCGGGAGAGGGAGAAGGTGTAGGGGCCGAACATCAGTTGCTCGATCTTCGGCTGGGCGGCGGGCATGTTGCGCCGCAGGATATTGTTGATGCGCAGCACCAGCTCGCGCGGGTCGAAGGGTTTCGGCAGGTAATCGTCCGCGCCCGCTTCCAGCCCGGCGATGCGCGAGGAAGCTTCGGCCAGTGCCGTCAGCAGGATGATCGGCACCTTCTTGATCTTGCTCAGGCTTTCCGTCAGCGACAGGCCGGTTTCGCCGGGCATCATCACATCGAGGATGATGAGGTCGAAATCCAGCCCGTTCAGCTTGCGCCGCGCCTCGGCGGCATCGGCGGCGACGGTGACGCGAAAGCCCTGTTCGAGCAGGTAGCGGTTCAGCAGGGCGCGGATGCGCTTGTCGTCATCCACCACCAGCAGATGCGCGGCGTCGTCGGAAATGGCCGGTGTTCTCGTCATAGTCATGGCGCTCCTGCCCTGTTGCGCATGCCTGCGAGAAACAGTTTCACGCCCGGGCGCATCTCCGGCGGCACGGCTTCGAAGGCGCGGGCGATGCGGCGCGATTGCGGCTCGGCCAGCGCAAGCGCCAGTTCGCGGCCCTTTTTCGTCGGATACAGCTTGCGCTGGCGGCGATCCTCCGGCCCCGCCACCTGCCGGATATAGCCGGAATCGATCAGTTGCTTGAGCACCCGCGCCAGGCTCTGCTTGGTGATCTTCAGCGTGTCGAGCAGATCGGCCACCGTCATGCCCGGCTGGCGGTTGACGAAATGCACGGCGCGGTGATGGGCGCGGCCGAAACCGCTCTCGGCCAGGATCGCATCGGGATCGGAAATGAAATCGCGATAGGCGAAGAAGAACTGCTCGATGATCTCGAAATCGATGCTGTCGGTGTCGTTCTGCGCCGTTTCGAGCACATCCTCTTTCTCCGGTTTCGCGCGCGTCTGTGCCGCCACTCGTCTTTTCCTTAGTTCGGTCGCTTTGTCATCAAGTTATGCGGCGGCGGCGAAAACTCAAACAAAAAGAACAGGATTTCCCCGTCATCCGGCATCCGCCGCCTGTTTCTGCGAAAACCGCGGGATCGATTTCAGGGTTTATACGTTGAAGCATCGGATGCCGCCGGAGACGGGGACGCCGATCCGGCGGCGGAGAGAAGGAGAGAATCATGACGAGCATTTCCCCTGCGCGCCGCCGGGAAGCACCGGTCGAGGCAAAGCTGAAGCCGGTGCTTTACACGGTCCTTGCGGCGAAATTATTCGTTGCCGCGCTGCTGATTGCCGCCGTCAACCTGCCGGTGCCGGACGCGCAGGCCCGGCATGCGGCCGAAATGGCGGATTTCTGACCGGCCACGCGCCGGCCATACCGTCTGAAGCGCGCCGCGATTTTTCGCATGCCGTGACCGCAAAACTTCTGCGCACTTTGCGCGGCATGCATTATACCGCCTGTCGAAACCATTCATGAGGCGAGGCGCGCATGGGCATGTTACAGGCCGGGGTCATTCCCGTTACCCCCTTCCAGCAGAATTGCACGGTGCTGTTCGACAGCGACACCAAGGAAGGCGTGGTGGTCGATCCCGGCGGCGATGTCGATACCATCGTCGAGGTGCTGAAGGACAACGGCATTGCCGTCAGGGAAATCTGGCTGACCCATGGCCATATCGATCACGCGGGCGGCGCCGACGAATTGCGCGAACGGCTCGGCGTCAAGGTGATCGGGCCGCATGAGGACGACCTGCCGCTGCTGTCCAGCCTCGAAAAGCAGTCGAAAATGTTCAACGTGCCGATGCCGGTGCGCAATCTGGTGCCCGACCGGTGGCTGAAGGAAGGCGATACCGTCGGCTTCGGCGATCATGTCTTCGAGGTCTATCATTGCCCCGGCCATGCGCCCGGCCATGTCATCTATTTCGACCGGCAGCAGGGCTTCGCGCATCTGGGCGACGTGCTGTTCAACGGCTCGATCGGCCGCACCGACCTGCCGGGCGGCAACCACCAGCAGCTTCTCGATTCGATCCGTGACAAGGTGCTGCCGCTGGGCGACGAGGTCGGCTTCATCTGCGGCCATGGGCCGGGCGGCAAGATCGGCGACGAGCGCCGCAGCAATCCGTTTCTGAGGGGCCTGTGAATCTCAGGGGCCTGTGAAGGCGGACATAAAAAAGCGCCGGAAACCGGCGCTTTTTTCGTATCGCATCCCGTTGCTCAGCCTGCGGCGCAGAAGCGCTCGCGGCCGTCATAGCCGATATAGGTGCCGGTTGCCGGGTCGAAGCTGCGGTAGCGCTGCGTGCAATAGCGGCGCCATGCGGCGGACCATGGGCGCAGCTCGCGCACCGGCGGAGCGTAGACCGGCTCCTCGACCACGTAACGCGGCGGCGGCGGATCGATATAGCGCGGGCCGGGGGCGTAACCCGGATCCACATAGACCGGGCCCTCGTCATAATAACGCGGCTGGCTGGCCAGCGCCGAGCCGACGATCAGGCCGGTTGCAAGGCCCGCGGCGCCCAGAATGGCGGCATCGCGGCCATGATGGTGATGGCGGCGGAAATAGCGGTCGCCTGCGGAAGCAGGGACGATCGTCGTCAGCGTGGCAGCAGCGACGGCGACGGAAAGAACAGCGGTTTTGATCAACGCATGCATCGGTCTTGTCCTCGTCAGGGAGCGGCATCCTTGCGCCGCTTCATCCATGGGAGGAGACTATGCCTGCCATTCTGAACCGGGCCTGAATGACAAAACCCGGCATATCTGCCGGGCTTCAACTCGAATGCAAAGCCTGTTTGCGGGCTTAGCCTGCGATCTGCAAGTTCACGGCCTTCGGGCCTTTGCCGCGACGATCCGGTTCCGTGTCGAAGCTTACCTTCTGGTTCTCGGACAGTCCCGACAGGCCGGAAGCCTGTACAGCGGAGATGTGCACGAAGATATCGGCGCCACCATTGTCCGGTTTGATGAAGCCGAAGCCTTTATCGGTATTGAAGAATTTTACGGTGCCAGTCTCGGCCATGCGTCAAGGTCCTTTTCTCTCTGCCCGTGTCAGACCGGGCAGCATTACTTTGTCTTGCCCTAGCGGGCGTGGGCAGGCAATTCTCGAAAGGTGAGGAAAGGATCCCGTCAGTTACCGCGATCCGTGAAGTCAATTCTCCTCTGGGATTGGCTTCACGAGGTCGTCCGGAAATTCTTGCGTCTCCGGCGCGCATTCATTGTTAAGGTCTTCCCATGTTCGTAAAATGCCCGAACGACCGTACAGTGAAGCCTTTGTTAAAAATTGGCAAGCAAAACTTTTTTGATAATTGCATTCCGGTAACAATGGCTTGCACAAAAAAAGCCGCTGTTTTTCCCGTCTGGTTGCGCGTTTCAATGCCGCGTAGATAAAAAATATGTTGGCGGCACTATATTTCGCCCCAAAATTGGCCTGTTGTCATGCTGTTTCCCGCTGGAATCGCGCCGGTGGCATCCGCGCGCGATTTTAAGGGGCGGGATCATTTAACCGTTAAAAAGGCGTTTCGGCCGCGTCCGCCGGTGCCGCGGAAAGGCGCAAAAGCCTGCCGTCCCGGTCGTCGGTGAGCAGAAGCACGCTGCCATCGGGCGCGACGGAGACATCGCGAAGCCGTCCGTAGTCTCCTTTCAGCAGCCGTTCCTCCGAAACGATATTGCCGTCTCTATCCCGCTCCAGGCGCGAGAGAAGCTGATATTTCAGCGCCGCCACCAGCAGGTTTCCCTTCCATTCGGGAAACATCCCGCCGCTGTAGATCGCCAGCGCGCCGGGCGCGATGGAGGGATCCCAGTAGTAGAGCGGCTGCTCGTAGCCTTCCTTGGCGGTGCCTTCGCCGATATCCGCGCCGGAATAATCGACGCCGTAGGTGATGATGGGCCAGCCGTAATTCCTGCCCGTTTCCGGGCTGTTGATCTCGTCGCCGCCGCGCGCGCCGTGCTCCACCGTGTAGAGCCTGCCGGTTTCGGGATCGATGGCGATGCCCTGCGGGTTGCGGTGGCCTTTCGACCAGATTTCCGGCCGCGCTCCCGCCATGGCGTTGCCCGCGCCCGGCTTGCCATCGGCATCGATATGCAGGATCGAACCGGCATGGTCCTGCAAGTCCTGCGCCCGGTCGCTCTCGCCGCGGTCGCCGATGCCGAAGAACAGGCTGCCATCCGCCGCGATGGCGATGCGCGAGCCGAAGTGATGGGTCGTTGGCGTCAGCCTGTTCATCACGAAGATGCGCTTCACGTCCTCGAGGCTGCGGGCGTCGTCCGAAAGGCGGGCGGAAAAGATCGCCGTGCCATAGCCGCCATTGCCGGAAACCGATGCCGACAGGAACAGGCGGCGGCTTTGCGCGAAATCGCGGGCCAGCGCCACATCGAGCAGCCCGCCCTGGCCACGCGCGGCAACGGCGGGCACATTGGCGATCGGTTGCGACAGCGCGCCATCCCTGACGATGCGCAGGCGTCCGGGCTTTTCCGTCACCAGATAGCCGCCATCCGGCAGCGCTTCGACGCCCCATGGATTTTCAAGGCCGCTCGCCAGCGTTTCGACGCGCAGCAGGGCTTTCTTGCTCGGCACGATCTCATCGGCCAGCGCCGGAGAGGCGAGCAGGATCGCGGCCATGAGAAACGCTGTCATCCGGGTCATCTCGCCTCCTCATGATTGTAGAACCGCCGCGCAGTTTGGTACGACATGCTTAGCAGATGGGGTAGGGCAAAAGCGAGGCAAGAGCGCCTGGGCGCGAATTGCCGCGTGGATGGCGGCGCGGGGGCAAAAACCTGTCGCGGTGACGTGTTTGTGCTTGAAAGACGTTCCCAAGTCCGACATAGAGCTTGACGCCGGAGTGCGGCTTTGCCCCTCGGCTTGAGCCCCGGCGGTTTTCAACAGATCAGGATCGATCATCATGGCCTTTCTTGCCGACGCCCTTTCCCGTGTTAAGCCTTCCGCCACCATCGCCGTGTCCCAGAAAGCGCGCGAGCTGAAAGCCAAAGGCCGCGACGTGATCGGTCTCGGCGCCGGTGAGCCGGATTTCGATACGCCCGACAATATCAAGCAGGCCGCCATCGACGCCATCCAGCGCGGCGAGACGAAGTATACGGCGGTTGCCGGTATTCCCGAGCTGCGCAAGGCGATCGCCGCCAAGTTCAAGCGCGAGAACAATCTCGACTATACGCCGGAGCAGACCATCGTCGGCACCGGCGGCAAGCAGATCCTGTTCAACGCCTTCATGGCGACGCTGAACCCCGGTGACGAAGTCATCATCCCGACGCCCTACTGGGTGTCCTATCCGGAAATGGTGTCGCTGTGCGGCGGCACGCCGGTTTTCGTGGCCACCACGCAGGACAATAATTTCAAGCTGAAGGCCGAGGATCTCGACAAGGCGATCACGCCGAAGACCAAGTGGTTCGTGTTTAACTCGCCGTCCAACCCCTCGGGCGCCGCCTATTCGCATGACGAGCTGAAGGCGCTGACCGACGTGCTGATGAAGCATCCGCATGTGTGGATCCTCACCGACGACATGTACGAGCACCTGACCTATGGCGACTTCAAGTTCGCCACCCCGGTCGAGGTGGAGCCCGGCCTTTACGACCGCACGCTGACCATGAACGGCGTTTCCAAGGCCTATGCGATGACCGGCTGGCGCATCGGCTATGCCGCGGGCCCGCTGCAACTCATCAAGGCGATGGACATGATCCAGGGCCAGCAGACCTCGGGCGCGACGTCGATCGCGCAATGGGCCGCCGTCGAGGCGCTGAACGGCCCGCAGGACTTCATCGGCAGGAACAAGGCGATCTTCGAAGGCCGCCGCGATCTCGTCGTGTCGATGCTCAACCAGGCCACCGGCATTTCCTGCCCGTCGCCGGAGGGCGCCTTCTACGTCTACCCGTCCTGCGCCGGTCTGATCGGCAAGACCGCGCCTTCGGGCAAGGTCATCGAGACCGATGAGGATTTCGTGTCCGAGCTTCTGGAAGCGGAAGGCGTTGCCGTGGTGCATGGCTCGGCCTTCGGTCTTGGCCCGAACTTCCGCATTTCCTACGCGACCTCCGAGGCGCTGCTGGAAGAAGCCTGCAAGCGCATCCAGCGCTTCTGCGCCGCCTGCAAGTAAGCAGCCGGTATCGATACATGGAAAAGGGCGGAGCCTGTCACCGGCTCCGCCCTTTTTCTTTGCGGGTTCAGCGCAGCTTCTGGCTGCCGATCTCGCTGTCCGGTCCGCCAAGCAGCCTGTCACGCTCGCGCCACAGCGCGGGCAGGGTGAGCAGGGCGAGCGAAACCAGCGCAATCGCCGTCTTGGTGAATTGCGACAGCATCGGCGTGCGTCCGTCGAGATAATAGACCGTGTAGACGATGACGACGTGCCAGACATAAATATGCAGGGAATGGCGGCCGAGCAGCCTGAGATAGCGCAGCGAAAACAAGCCGGTCAGCAGCGATGCCGCCTTGCGCACCCATGCCTTTTCGTGTTTCGGACCGGCGATCAGCAGCCATGCCATGAGCAGCGCCACGCCGATGAAATTCACCGCGTAGACCGGGCCGAAATCGGCGCGAATTTCCATGGTCGCGAATTTGTCGAGCATGTAATGCGGCAGCAGATCGTGGGCGGTCAGCACCCGCAGCGGCAGGAAGAACAGGCAGATGGTCAGCGCCACGCGCGGGATGACCGTATCCTGCGGCTTGAAGATGCGCTGCCAGTCGATCTTTCCGGTGGAGGTCAGCACGCCCGCGATCAGGCCGCCGAAGAAGACGAGCTGCCAGCCGAGCAGGTTGAAGCTGGCGCGGATGGGCTCGCCATCGGTGCGCAGCATCCATTCGTTCACCGGCTCGGTGACGATGCGGTGCAGGCCGAGCTGCCCGGCGGTCCAGAGCAGCAGCGAGGCGGCGATCACGCTACCGGCGCGGCCTTCGATGCACAGCCTCACCGCCAGCGGCGCAAACAGCATGTAGACGATATATTGCGGCAGGATATCCATGAAGGTCGGCTGGAACAGGAAGCCGCCGATCAGCGCCAGCCGCAGGGGATCGTCGAAATGCGAATAGGCGAGCCAGTTGCCCCAGATGCGGTAGGCGTTCGGCAGCAGCATCTGCGCCACCAGGATGACGAAGACCGTGCCCATGGCGTAGCGGTACAGTTCGAAGGCGCGGCCCCAGATCAGGTCGCGGCCGCTGGCATAGCCCTGCCTCGCCATCTTGCGGGCATAGATCATGCCGATCAGCAGGCCGGAGAGGAAAACGAAGCCCTGCGCGTCCTCCACGAAGGCGAGCTGGCGGTGATTGATTTCCACCAGCCAGTAGCCGCCCGCGAAAATCAGGTGATTGATCAGCATGAAGACGAGGAAGTATCCCCGCATGCCGTCAATGATATCGAGTCTCTTCAACCGTTTTTTCCCGTTTCACATTGGGGAGGCGCAGTATGGGCGCCTGCGGATGAACCGCAGATGAAGCGCCGGAAACGGATAGCTACGACCGGTATTTGACAGTGTTGTGACGGCGCGGCCCCTCAGAGCCCCAGCACCGTCAGCATGGTGAAGGTGGCGAAGAGGATGAAATGCGTCATGCCCTCGATGGCGTTGGTTTCGCCGTCGTTGAGGTTGATGGCGGCGGCGACCAGGGTGATGCCAACCATCACCGTCTGCGCCGGTGTCATGGCCATCACGAAGGGCTGGCCGGTATAGAGCGCGATCGCCTCCATCACCGGAACGGTGAGGATGACCGTCGACAGCGATGCCCCGAGCGCGATGTTGACGACCGCCTGCATGCGGTTCTTCAGCGCGGCGCGCATCGCCGTCATGATTTCCGGCGAGGCGGAGATGGCGGCGACCACGATTGCCATCAGGGCAGGGGGCGCGCCCGAGCCTTCCAGCCCGTGATTGAGCAGGGTCGACATCACCTCGGCCAGAAAGCCGATCACCACCACGCCGATCAGGATGATGACGATGGCGGCTGTCGTCGAGGCGTCCTCCTCCTCATGGGCGGCCGCGCCCTGCCTGGCGGCCCGCTTGGCCTGCGGATAGGTGTAGCTGAAGAAATAGCTGTGCTGACCGACCTGCATGCGCAGGAACAGCGCGTAGAGCGCGACGATCGCCGCGATGGTGAAGGCGGAATAATAGGGCCATTTGCCCGCCGGGATGAATTCCGGCACCACCATGGAAATGCCCATGGCGGTGAGAATCATGACGCTGTAGGTCTTGCCGCTGTCGTCGTT
Source organism: Rhizobiaceae bacterium (assembly GCA_039808465.1). GTDB lineage: Bacteria > Pseudomonadota > Alphaproteobacteria > Rhizobiales > Rhizobiaceae > Metarhizobium. The sequence continues at coordinate 10,278 of JBDHTA010000041.1, forward strand.
ATAGGGCTGCTCGCCATGCTTGATGCCGCCGAGCAGCGCCGCAAGGCCGAGAATGCCGTTGATGTCGAGCATCACGGCGGCGTAGATCGTGTCGCGCACCAGCGTCGGCGAGGCCTGGTTGTTCATCATGATCGCGAGAATGATGACCTCGACCAGCACGGCCGAGAGCGTCAGGATCATGGTGCCGTAGGGATCGCCGACCTTGACGGCCAGCACTTCCGCCTGATGGGCGACGCGGATGGAGGCGAGCACGATCAGCACGATCATCGCCGCTGCCGCCAGCAGGGAAAACAGCCTTCCGGCCTCGATGATGTGATGCTCGGCCATCAGGGCGGCAATGCCGCCGGCAATGGGAAGAAGAAGCAGGCGTTCCTGACGAATGGCTTGCAGCATGTGGCTTTTACCGTCCCCGTTTTACCGCAAATCTAGGCGAAGGCGGCATCAGCGCAAGCCCGCCGGGCGCATATGTTTGCAGTTGCGGGATTTTGATGAGATAGTGCCGGGAAGCGGGTGCCCTGATCCGCATCCGCGTTCTTTCCGATGCCTGCATCTTTTATTCGCATGTTGTTTGCACATGCGTCGAACAGAGAGGAGGAGTGAACGCATGGTGAAGCTTGTCTATGAAGTGGTGCCTCACGATGGCGGCTGGGCCTACCGGCTTGGCGGCGTCTATTCCGAAGCCTTTCGCAGTCACGCCGAAGCGCTGGAAGCTGTCAGGATCGTCGTCGCGGAGCAGAGTGTGGCCGGTGAAGCCTCGATGATCAGCTATCAGGACAAGGACGGCGTCTGGCGGCGCGAATATGATGACGGCAGCGACCGGCCGGAGCCGGTGATCGTCGATTCCTTCACCCGCCCGGCCGCCTTGTGAGCGAACCGGGCGAGGGCCGTTGCCGTGGTGTTCAGGCGAGCGCCGGATAGTCGGTGTAGCCTTGCTGCCTGCCGCCGTAGAAGGTGTTGCGGTCCGGCGTGTTCAGCTCGGCCTTTTCGCGCAGGCGGCGCGGCAGATCGGGATTGGCGATGAACAGCCGCCCGAAGGCGACGAGATCGGCCCGGCCGCTGGCGACGGCCTCTTCCGCCAGTTCCCGGTTGTAACCGTTGTTCACCATCCATGCGCCCTTGCCGCCCGCCTTGCGGTAGGCATCCTTGAAGCGGGCATAGTCGAAGGCGGCGTCGCCCTGGCGGAAATCGCGGTCGCCGCCGGTCGCGCCCTCGATGACATGGATATAGGCGAGATCCCAGGCCGCCAGCTTTTCCACGGCATAGTCGAAGATCGCATGCGGATCCGGATCCGACGCGTCATTGGCCGGGGTGACCGGCGACAGGCGGATGCCGGTGCGGCGCGCGCCGATCTCGCTGGTCACCGCCTGCATCACGTCCAGCAGGAAGCGGGCGCGGTTTTCGATGGAACCGCCATAGGCGTCCGCGCGGTGGTTGCTGCCGGAGCGCAGGAACTGGTCGATCAGGTAGCCATTGGCGGCGTGCAGCTCGATGCCGTCGAACCCGGCATCCATGGCGGCGCGGGCCGCCTTGCGGTAATCCTCGACGATGCCGGGAAGCTCGGAAGCCTCCAGCGCCCGCGGCTCGGAGGTTTCGGCAAAGGAGCCGGTGCCGTCCTCGGCGATGAGATAGGTCTTAGTTTTGGCGGTGATCGCGGAGGGCGCGACCGGCTTGCCGCCGCCCGGTTGCAGGGTGACATGGGAAACGCGGCCGACATGCCAGAGCTGCGTGACGATCCTGCCGCCCGCCGCATGCACCGCGTCGGTCACCTTCTTCCAGCCCGCCACGGCTTCCGGCGTGTAAAGGCCGGGAACATCGGCATAGCCCTGACCCTGATGCGAGACCGGCGTCGCCTCGGTGATGATCAGGCCGGCGCTGGCGCGCTGGCGGTAATAATCCACCTGCAATTCGTTGGGTATGGCGTTGGGCGAGCGGTTGCGCGTCAGCGGCGCCATGACGATGCGATTGGCAAGAGAAATGTCTCCGACCGCGATCGGATCGTAGAGGCTTGTCATGGAATACCCTTTCACTGATATGGAAAATCCATCGGCCAATGGATCGGAAAAATTCGATATGGCAAATCAAGCCGCCGTGATTTGCAGGAGAGGGGAGCGCAAAAAAAATGGGCCGCCGGAAAATTCCGCGGCCCGTAGGTGTGAAGGTCTGAAAACCTCCAGAGGGGAACAGCGGATGCGGCGGCACTGGGAGGAAAAAGCCGCCATGTGCATCTGCTGAGTGCAATATGGTGTATTCTTGTGCAAGGTGCAATGCGCGGGAATGCAAGGCTGCCTTGCATTTTTGACTGGATAGTAAGCTTTCCGTAAAAATTTCCAAAAAAAAGGGCCGCCGGAAAATTCCGCGGCCCATAAGGTGTGAAGGTCTAAAACCTCCAGAGGGGAACAGCGGATGCGGCGGCACTGGGAGGAAAAAGCCGCCATGTGCATCTGCTGAGGGCTTTATGCTGCTTTTTCGGGCATGCTGCAATGCACAAAAGCGCATGGCTGATATGCGGGTTCTGCAACTCCATGTCTTTGTTCGCGCGGGCGCCATTACTTCAGATTGTATTTCGCGCCCGGAAATGCCCGTTACTCCGGTAACTCTATGAATTTTATAGATTATGCAATCGCCCAGAACGTGTGCCGTTTCCGCGCATCGAGGATGGCATCGGCCGCGGCCCGTCAGAAATTCCAGTTGCGGGCCTTGGCGACGATGAAATCGCGGAATGCCTTGAGCTTGGCGGCGTTCTTCATCTCGTCGGGATAGCAGAAATAGGTGTCGAAGGAGGGCACGTCCGCATTGATCGGAAGCTGGATCAGGCCCGGATCGCGCCCGACGATGTAATCCGGCAGGCAGGCGATGCCGATGCCGAGCAGGCAGGCGCGCTTGATCGAAGTCTGGCTGTTGATTTGCAGATGCGGGACGCGCTTGTTGTCGGAGGAGCGGCCCGCCACTTCCAGCCAGTTGACGTCGAGCAGGTAGCTCGGCGCCGGTTCGCCGAAGGAAATGATGCGGTGATTGTCCAGATCCTCGATCGACTGCGGCTCGCCATAGCGGTTGATATAGGAGGGGGCGGCATAGACATGCATATGTACGGTGAACAGCTTGCGCTGGATGAGATCGGATTGCTGCGGCTGGCGCAGGCGGATCGCGCAATCGGCATGGCGCATGTTCACGTCCAGCTCCTCGTTGTCGAGGATGAGCTGGATCTGCACATCGGGATAGAGTTGCAGGAATTCCTGGATCTTGTCGGTGAGCCAGCCCTGCCCGAGACCGACGGTGGTGGTGACGCGCAGGCGGCCGGTCGGCGTCTCCGTGGTTTCGGTCAGTTGCATCTTCACGGTTTCGAGCTTCAGCAGCACCTCATGGGCGGTGCGGTACAGAAGTTCGCCCTGCTCGGTGAGGATGAGGCCGCGCGCGTGGCGGTGGAACAGCTTGACGCCGACATCCTGCTCCAGCGCGCTGACCTGGCGGCTGATCGCCGATTGCGAGAGGTGCAGCTTGTCGGCCGCATGGGTGAACGAACCGGCTTCGGCCGCCGCATGGAAAATGCGCAGCTTGTCCCAGTCCAGCGGCATGCCTGCACCCCTCATGGTCACTTCCTTATTCGGCCGCGATGGCGACGGTTTCGATTCCGGCAAGGAAGCGCTCGGCTTCCAGTGCCGCCATGCAGCCCATGCCGGCGGCGGTGATCGCCTGCCGGAAGGTGTCGTCGGTCACGTCACCGGCCGCGAACACGCCCTCGATGGAGGTCGCCGTCGAATCCGGCGCGGTCCAGATATAGCCGTTGGATTTCAGCCGGATCCGGTCCTTGAACAGTTCGGTGGCGGGCGCGTGGCCGATGGCGACGAAGACGCCGTGGATCGGCATTTCGGTGATTCCGCCGGTGCGGGTATCCTTCAGCCGGACGCCGGTGACCGACGGCGGCATCGGCGGCTTGGCGGGCGTGCCGGTGATTTCGGCGATCTCGGTGTTCCAGAGAATTTTGACATTCTCCTTGGCGAGCAGCCGCTCCTGCAAAATCTTCTCGGCGCGGAAACTGTCGCGGCGGTGAACGACGGTGACGCTGCGGGCGATGTTCGACAGGTACAGCGCTTCCTCGACGGCCGAATTGCCGCCGCCGACCACGATCACATCGCGGTTGCGATAGAAGAAGCCGTCGCAGGTGGCGCAGGCGGAAACGCCGAAACCCTGAAACTGCTGCTCGCTGTCGATGCCGAGCCATTTCGCCTTGGCGCCGGTGGCGATGACCAGCGTATCGGCGGTCCAGACCGCGCCCGAATCGGTTTTCAGCGCGAAGGGCCGCTTCGACAGGTCGACTTCGGTGACGAGGTCGTTGACGATCTCGGCGCCGACATGGGTTGCCTGCTTGAGCATCTGCTCCATCATCCACGGGCCCTGCACCGGCTCGGCATAGCCCGGATAATTCTCGACATCGGTGGTGATCATCAACTGGCCGCCCTGTTCCATCCCGGCGATCAGCACGGGCTTGAGCATGGCGCGGGCGGCATAGATGGCGGCCGTGTAACCGGCCGGGCCGGATCCGATGATCAGAACCCTGGTGTGACGGGCGTTCATAATGGCTCCTTTCGGGTTCGCCGCGCGCCTCGATGGAAGGCTGCGTCCGGCGGCAGGCATGAGGTCGCCCGTATATGGGGGCCAGTTTACGATTGCTCCATGCAAAAATTCAAGGGCAGCCTTGCATTAACAACAGGGCATTTGGCATTCATGGCCGCGACTGCGGCATATTTGCGCCCGCGGCGTAATAATCCGTCGCGGCCACGACATATTCTTGCGTATTTCCCGCCTTGGTTTAAAGGACGGAAAACAACACGGAAGGAAACTCCCGGTGCGAGCCGATCTGGATGCCATCGACCTCAAAATCCTGCGCGAATTGCAGCGCGACGGGCGCATGACCAATGTGGATCTGGCCGAGCGGGTGGGCATTTCGGCGCCGCCCTGCCTGCGCCGGGTGCGCAAGCTGGAGGAGACCGGCGTCATCGAAGGCTATCACGCCATGTTGAACGCGCCGAAGCTGGGTTACGATCTCGTCGCCTTCTGCATGGTGGGGCTCAAGCACCAGTCGGAAGCCAATCTCAAGGCGTTTGCCGCCGCCACCGCCGAATGGCCGCTGGTGCGCCAGGCCTGGATGGTTTCCGGCGACAGCGATTTCCTGCTGCATTGCGTGGCCGAGAACCTGACCCGGTTCCAGGATTTCGTCATCGAGGTGCTGACGGCCAACGAGCATGTGGATACGGTGCGCACCATGCTCACCATCCGGCAGGTGAAGCGCGTGGGGATGGTGGAGTTGTAAGAGCCGCGTTAATTTGCAATCGGCAGGAAAGTTGATAGAGAGCGCCAGTAATTCCGTCTGCGGAGAGTGATATGACGAATAAATCCCTGATCGATTATTATGCCGATATCCACGCAGGCAGGGCTTATGGCAATACTTCCGTGCGCAACGGCCGGTTTCTTCGTCCGGATATCAAGTTGCTGCGGCCCGCGTCGATCATCGATTACGGCTGCGGCCAGAGCCGTCTTCTCGATCAGCTCGAACTGGATTATCCGGTGGAAACCCGCCGCTACGATCCGGCCATTCCGGCCTTCAGCAAGAAGCCGGAAGGCGTTTTCGACCTGCTGATCAACGTCGACGTTCTCGAGCATATTCCCGAGCCGGATCTCGATCCCGTCATCGAGGAAATGCGCTCGCTCTGCCGCAACGCCATCCTGATCGTCGATACGATTCCGGCCAAGCTCATCCTGCCCAACGGCGAGAACGCGCATGCGACGATCAAGCCGAAGGACTGGTGGGCGCAGAAGCTCGGGCGCCATTTTCCGCATCTGGTGCCGATCAAGGTCGCCCGCTCCTGGCGCGCCGCCTTCCGCACCTGGGATCACACGCTCGAGGAGGAAGCCGCCTTCCGGAAAATGCGGCGGGTGGAGGATCTCTTCTACTACCGGGAAAGGGTCCGCTATCTGGCGGGACGGCTTGTCGGCAAAAATCCGCGCGCGGCGCGATGGGCGACCGCCACGGATACGGGCGAGGGGAGTGCCGCCGGGCGCGGCACCGTCGTCGGTTTCTATACCCGCGATTCCCTGTATGAGCAGGAAGCGGCCCGCATGCGCCGCTCGGCGGAGGTTCTGGGGCTTCCCGTGGAACTGACGCCGATGGACAGCGCCGGAAGCTGGGTGCGCAATGCCGGGCTGAAGGCCGGTTTCCTGCGCGCGGCGCGGCAGCGTCTGCGCGGGCCGCTGGTTTACGTCGATGTCGATGCCGTGTTTCATGGCGATCCCTGGCCGCTGCTCTCGACATTCGATTGCGATGTCGCCGTGCATGTGACCGGCAAGGGCGAATTGCAGAGCGGCACGATCCTGCTCAACGATACGCCCGCTACCGCCACGCTTCTGGAAGACTGGGTGGCGGCGACGGAGGCGAACCCGGACGAATGGGACCAACGCGTGCTGCACCGGGTGATCGACGAGGCTGTGGAGAATGGCAGGCTGAAATTCATCCGCTTGCCGAACACGCTGTGCTGGATCACCGACCGCAAGGACGAGCGGCCGAACGGCCCCATCATCATCGAGCATTTGCAGGCGAGCCGCGAGCTGAAGATCGTCAAGACGCTGTTCGGCCGCCTTCCCGGCAAGGTGAAGCGGCGGCGCAACCGCGTCAGCGAAATCGAAAACAAGCTCTGGAAGAAATAGGACGGGCCGTTCATGCGTCTGCTGCTGCTCCGCGACAAGAAGCCGGGCCATTTCCATCAGGTCGAAGGCATCGCCATGGCGCTGGACCGGGCCGTCGGGGCGGAGGTGCGCCGCATCGATATCCGCCCGAAGTGGTTCGCCCATGACGATGTGCGCAAGTTCTGCCTGCGCCGCTATGGCCGCGCCAACCCGGCCGTCTGGCTGGAGCGCCTCTACGGGATTACGCCGGAGGAGGTGGGCCAGCCGGATGTGGTGGTGACTTCCGGGCGCCCGACCATTGGCGCGGGCATCTATATCGCGCGCATGACCGGGGCGAAGCTCGTCTATGCGGGCCGGGCCACCGGCTATCCTTACGACGATTTCACGCTGATGCTCATTCCGTTTCCGCGCAATGACGGTGAGTTCAGGCAGGTTTACGGGCCGATCCCCTGCGCCATCGATCCGGACCGGCTGCCGAAGCCGCCGGAATTTTCAGGCCCCGCCGATCTCGCGGGCAAGCGGTTGTCGCTGTTCATCGGCGGCGATTCCTTCACGCATACCTATACGGAAGCGGACTGGCAGGCGATCGGCGATCTCGTCGTCGCCACCTCGGCGCAGTATGGGGTACGCTGGAACGTATCCACCTCGCGCCGCACGCAGGAGGCGGTGGTGGACCGGTTCGCGGCGATGAAATCGCGGGGCGAGATCGATATCTTCATCGATTACCGGGTCAAGGGTTCCGGCAGCGCCGAGGATCTGTTCGCCGCCGATGCCATCGTCATCACCGAGGACAGCCAGACGATGATCGCCGAGGGGCTGGCGGCGGGCCGCCGCGTGGTGGGGTTGAAACCGGCCGACGCCAAGAAATCGCTGAACGACGAAACCGTGTCGGCGCTGATCGGCGAGGGGTCGCTGGCGGTGGTGCCGATCGCCACCATGACGGCGGAACGGTTCGTGGAAAAGCTCACCGCTATCCGGACACCCGTCAAGGATCCGCGTGATGAAATTGCGCGGATCGTCCTCAAGGCCGTGCGATAACTCAGGCGAGCAGCCGCCGATAGACCTCGCCGAGCGCGTTCGCCTCGTTGTCGAGCGCGAAGCGCGCCTGCACATGCCCGCGGGCGATACGGCCCATGGTCGTGGTGGCGGCGGGATCGGCCAGCATCGGGCGGATGGCGTCGCGCAGCGCCTCGTAATCATCAGCGGGAACCACGGTTCCGGTGGTGCCGGGAGCGATCATTTCCGCATAGGCGCCTGCCGTGCTGGTAACGACCGCCGTTTCGGACGCCATGGCTTCCAGCGGGGTCAGGCCGAAGCCTTCGTTGCGGGAGGGGGCGACGTAGAGCGTCAGGCGGCGATACCAGGGCTTGATATCGGGCACCTCACCCAGAAACACGATACGCTCCGCCAGCCCGGCGGCGGCGATGTCCGCCTTCAGCTTTTCGGCGAAGGCGACGTGCTTCTCGGTGACGCGGCCGGAAACGGCCGCCGTCCAATCGGGAAAGTCCGGCAGCAGCTCGATCATGGCGCGCACGAAAAGATCGGTGCCCTTCTGGTGGCGCACGCGGCCGAAGCAGCCGATCAGATAGCGGCCGGGCAGCCCGGCAGCCTCGGGCCTGTCGTCCGCCGAGCGTGGCGGATGGAACAGCTCGGTATCGACGCCATGCATGATGACCTGATGCGGCACGTCGAGAAAGGAGCCGGAGCGCCCGCTGGTGGCGATGACGGCGTCCATCTTCGAAATCAGCCAGCGCGTATATCCCGTATGCCGCCGCTGCGCCGCGGAGGTGAACAGCAGCTTCAGCTTCATGCCGAAGAGGTTGCGCAATGCAAGGCCCGCCAGCATCTCGATATTGCGCCGGGCATGCCAGATGCGGGCATCGCGCCCGCGCGGAGGCTTGCGCAGCGCCAGAAGATCGCCCCAGCGCAATGCAGGCAGCGTTTCCGGCAGGCCGGGGCCGAGCGTCGCCACCTTCTGTCCGAGGCGGTTCTGCGCCGGGACGAGCTGGACGATGGTGGAGGTCACGCCGGAGAGGCGGCGCTTGAAATTGGGCGCGATGACCTCGACATCGCGAATATCGGCTCGATTCGGCATGATATGCGCTCAACCCCAGGTGACGGCGAGGATTTCATAGGCTTTTGCGCCGCCCGGCGCATTGACCTCGATTGCGTCGCCGGCTGTCTTGCCGATCAGCGCGCGTGCGATTGGCGAGGAGATCGAGATGCGGCCCGCCTTCACGTCGGCTTCCTGATCGCCGACGATCTGGTAGGTCTTTTCCTCCTCGGTGTCCTCGTCCACCAGCTTCACCTTTGCCCCGAACTTGACGGTGGAGCCCGACATTTTCGACAGGTCGATCACCTCGGCGCGGGCGATGAAATCCTCCAGCTCACTGACGCGGCCCTCGTTATGGCTCTGCGCTTCCTTGGCGGCGTGGTATTCGGCGTTTTCCGAAAGGTCGCCATGGGCGCGCGCTTCCGCGATCGCCTCGATGATGCGCGGGCGTTCTTCCTGCTGGCGCCAGCGCAGTTCTTCCTGCAATCTGGCGAACCCGCCCTGTGTCATCGGAACCTTTTCAATCATTCTGCTGTCCTTCGTATCGCCGCGTCCCGCATGGGGCGATGGCGGCTTACTCGCCTGTCATCGCCTTTTCGAGCATCGGCGCGATCAGCGCCACGCCCGCCGGGCTGAGACGATCGTCATCGATATAGAGCGCCTTGCCGTCATCGGCCGTGCGGCAGCGCTCGGCGTCGCAAAGAACGTCATGCGGATATATCACGTCCACGCCGTCCATGGCGTCGAGCCGGGCGAGGAAAGCCAGCATATCCTTCTGTCGCTTGTCGAAATCGCTGCGCGGCCACCAGAATTCCGGCTGCTTGCCCTGCATCAGCGCCTTGGTCATCTCCGAGGGCACATTGAATTCAAGCTCCGGCACCGGCCCGACGAAAACAACCCGGCGGCCGCTATCGAGGAATTTCTGCACCGTCGCGGTCATCATCGCCTCGAAAACGGGGCGGCTTTCCTCCTTCGTCAGCGCCAGCAGCTCGAATGGACGCTTCCACTCGTTCGGCATCGGCTCTCCGTTTTCATAGACGGCCCAGCGCGCCGCCATCACCGCGACTTTCAGCGACGGCGTTGCGAATCGTTCCTCGAAAACGGCGAAATGCTCGGCGCATTTGGGGAATTTCTGCCGCTGCACGGCGTCGAGGCTCATCAGCGGCGCGCAGCCGTCCCGGGTCAGGAGATACCCGGCCTTCTCATTCTTCACCGCGATTTCAGACACCATGTTGGCGATGGCGCGGGCATGCGAGTCCCCGAACAGCATGAATTCCACAGGCGCGTCCGCGACGCCGGTGACGCAGTCGAGACCCGGGCTTTTTTCCGAAACGGTCCTGTTCAGGCAGATCCCGCGATTGTCGAGGCGAACCGGATTCTGCTCGACGAAGGTGAGCGTCTGTTCCGGCAGGCGCCATGCGTCGAGCCCGGGGCTGCGGGCGATCTTGCGCGCCCCGAGCACGGCGAGGATGGCGAGCGCGCCGATGACGAGCACCGTCACCGCTTTCAGGCGCGTGCCCCTGTGGCGGGCGGGCTGCTCCACGAGATAATAGGAAACCACGGAAGCGGCGAAGGCCGCGCCCATCAGGCAAAGGCGGGCGGGGGTTCCAAGGCCTTCGCCATACCGGAAGACGGCGAAGACCAGCACCGGCCAATGCCAGAGATAGAAGGAATAGGAGACCTTGCCGATGAAAACCACGGCGGGCGTCGACAGCAGCCGCGCAGTTGCCGTCTGCACATGACGGTTGGCATGGATGAGCAGGGCCGCGCCAAGGCAGGGCACCAGCGCCGCCAGCCCCGGAAACGGCGTCGAAGCCGAATAGAACAGCGTGGCGGCGGCAATCAGCGCCAGACCGGCCAGCCCCGCCGCTTCCGCGAACAGGCGGTTGCGGATGGAAGGCACCAGGCCCATGGCGAGCGCCGTTCCCGTCATCAGCTCGAAGGCGCGCGAGGGCAGCATGTAGAAGGCCTTGGACGCATCCTTGCCGATCAGCACATGCGAGAAGACGAGGGAGGTGGCAAACAGCAGCAGGAAAGCCGCCTTGGCATGGCGTGGAAAGCGCACCGCCAGCAGCAGCAGGCCGGGCGCGAGCACGTAGAACTGCTCCTCCACCGCCAGCGACCAGGTGTGCAGCAGCGGCATGGTGATGGCGTCCGCCGCGAAATAGTCGGATTGGTTGTCGAAATAGAAATTGGCGTAATAGGCGGCCGCAGCCAGCGCCGAATGGGCGAATTCCTTGTATTCCCGTGGCGGGAACAGGAACCAGCCCGCGATGAAACAGGCGGCGATGACGGTGAACAGCGCCGGGAAGATGCGCAGCGTGCGCCGCTTGTAGAAATTCAGGATCGAGAAGGTGCCGCTTTGGGCTTCCTTCAGCACGATGGAGGAAATCAGGAAGCCGGAAATGACGAAGAAGACGTCGACGCCGACGAAGCCGCCGGTCAGGAAGCCCAGTTCCGCATGGAAGACGACCACGGACAGGATGGCGATGGCGCGAAGCCCGTCGATATCCGCGCGGTAGGCCAGCGCGTGGGCCGGATCGGCCGCATTCCCCCATGTGGCGGCCTTGCCGCCTGCCGCCGGAGCCATCTCCGGTTGAAATCCCTTGTACATTCGACGCCTGCGATGTGGCTTTGCGCGGCGGCGCTTTCCTCCCCAGCCGTCCGGCGCCGCCGCGCCGGACGTTTTTCCCTCAGCGTCCCCGCGTCATCACCCCCAGGTGACGGCGAGGATTTCGTAGGCCTTGGAGCCGCCCGGCGCGTTGACCTCGATGCTGTCGCCGACCGCCTTGCCGATCAGCGCGCGCGCGATCGGCGAGGAGATCGAGATGCGACCCGCCTTCACATCGGCTTCCTGATCGCCGACGATCTGGTAGGTCTTCTCCTCCTCGGTGTCCTCGTCCACCAGCTTCACCTTCGCCCCGAACTTGACGGTGGAACCCGACATCTTCGACAGGTCGATCACCTCGGCGCGGGCGATGAAATCCTCAAGCTCGCCGATGCGGCCCTCGTTATGGCTCTGCGCTTCCTTGGCGGCGTGGTATTCGGCGTTTTCCGAAAGGTCGCCATGGGCGCGCGCTTCCGCGATCGCCTCGATGATGCGCGGGCGTTCTTCCTGCTGACGCCAGCGCAGTTCTTCCTGCAACTTGACGAACCCGCCCTGTGTCATCGGAACCTTTTCAATCATCTTGCTGTCCTTCGTATCTTTATGTCCTCGCATGGCGGCGGACACAAAAAGAAACAGGTTCCGAAGCGGAACTTCGGAACCATGCCACAAATCAAACTCGCCGCTTATAACAGATCGGCAAGGTGAAAGGCCAGAAGAATTGCAACCGGCTCCCGGCCGGGCCGCCGCGAAAGGGATGGTTGACTCCGTCGATCAGAACATATAGTGAACAAACTATGAGGAAAACGCTCAAGCACCGTCTGGCCATTTTGTCCGATGCCGCGAAATACGATGCCTCCTGCGCATCGAGCGGCACGGCGAAACGGCATTCGGGCGAGGGCGGTCTCGGCTCGACCGAGGGGTCGGGCATCTGCCATGCCTATGCGCCGGATGGCCGCTGCATCTCGCTCCTGAAAATCCTCATGACCAATTTCTGCATCTACGATTGCGCTTATTGCGTGAACCGGTCGTCCAGCAATGTGGAGCGGGCGCGGTTTTCGCCGGAGGAAGTGGTCTGGCTGACCCTCGAATTCTACCGGCGCAACTATATCGAGGGATTGTTTCTGTCTTCCGGCATCATCCGCTCGCCGGATTACACGATGGAGCAGATGGCGCGCATCGCCCGCGAGCTGAGGACCGCGCATGGCTTTCGCGGCTATATCCACCTGAAAACCATTCCGGAAGCTTCCGCCGATCTGATCGAACAGGCCGGGCTCTATGCCGACCGCCTCTCCATCAACATCGAATTGCCCGCCGACGCCAGCCTTGCCCGCTTCGCGCCGGAAAAGCGGCCAGCCGGTATCCGCCGCTCGATGGCGGAGCTGCGGCTGAAGATCGAGACGGCCGGGGAGCCGACCTTGCAGACGAAGCGGCGCCAGCGCTTCGTACCCGCCGGGCAGAGCACCCAGATGATCGTCGGGGCCGATGGCACGGATGATGCCGCGATCCTGTCGGCCAGCGCCCGTCTCTATGGCAGCTATGATCTGAAACGGGTCTATTATTCCGCCTTCAGCCCGATCCCGGACGCCTCGCGCAACCTGCCGCTCGTCAAGCCGCCGCTGATGCGCGAGCACCGGCTGTATCAGGCCGACTGGCTCTACCGCTTCTACGGTTTCGATATCGCCGAAATCGTTTCGGGGCGGGAGGACGGCATGCTCGACCTCGATCTCGATCCCAAGCTCGCCTGGGCGCTCGCCCATCGCCACCGCTTCCCCGTCGATATCAACCGCGCGGCGCGGGAAGAGCTGCTGCGGGTGCCGGGGCTCGGCACCAAGGCGGTGAAATCCATTCTGGCGGCGCGCCCGCACCGGCGGCTGCGGCTGGAGGATCTGGCCCGGCTCGGGGTTTCGCTGCGCAAGGTGAAGGCCTTCGTGGCGGCGGAAGGGTGGTCGCCGCTGAAGCTTGCGGACCGCTCGGATCTCAAGGCGATGTTTACGCCAAAGCCGCAGCAACTCAGCCTGCTATGAGGCATGCCGTCACCATTCGCGGGCGCGGCGCTCTGGAGCCGTGGCGCGAGGCGGCCCGCGCATGCCTTCAGGCGGGCCTTGAGCCCGATGCAATCGACTGGCGCGAAGCGGAGGCGGACGAGGCCCGGTTCGCCTTCGATGCCGTAGCGTTGCCGCAGGCGGCGGCGGCGAAGGCCACGGCGGTTCCCGCCGCCTTCATGGCGCTGGCGGAGGCGGTGATCTGCCACAGGGATGGCGGCCGCTTCGCCTTGCTCTATCGCCTGCTCTGGCGCCTGACGCGGGGCGAGCGCGCCCTGTTGCAGCTTCATGCCGATCCCGATGTGGCGCGGGCGCGGGGCTTCGAGAAATCCGTGCGGCGCGATCTCCACAAGATGAAGGCCTTCGTGCGGTTTCGCGAAACGGAAGCGCCGGAGGGAGGGCGCAGGCGGTTCGTCGCCTGGTTCGAGCCGGAGCATTTCATCGTGGCGCGGGCCGCGCCGTTTTTCCAGCGCCGCTTCAACGACATGGACTGGCTGATCGCGACGCCGAAAGGCTCGGCTTCGTGGGACGGAACACGGCTGGCGCTCGATCCGGAACCGGCCATGCGGCCCGATGCCGATGACGAGACCGACGAGCTGTGGCGGACCTATTTTTCCAACATCTTCAATCCCGCCCGGCTGAAGGTGAAGGCGATGCAGGCGGAAATGCCGAAGAAATACTGGAAGAACCTGCCGGAAGCGCGGCTCATCCCCGATCTGATCGCGCAGGCCGAAACGCGGGTGGCGGAGATGGCGGCGCGGCAGGCGACCCAGCCCTTACCCTATCATGAGCGTCTGCAATCGGCCTTGCGCGATGCGCCGCAGGCGGCCTTGCCCGGCAATGACTGGGAAGCCCTGCGTGCGGCGGCGGCGGCCTGCACGCGCTGTCCACTGCATTGCCATGCCACGCAGACCGTGTTCGGGGAGGGGCCGCAGGATGCCGCGGCGATGGTCGTCGGCGAGCAGCCGGGCGATCAGGAGGATCTGGCCGGGCGTCCGTTCATCGGCCCGGCCGGAAAGCTGTTCGATAAAGCCGCGCTTGCGGCCGGTCTTTCCCGCAGGCAGCTTTACGTCACCAATGCGGTCAAGCATTTCAAATACGAGCCGCGGGGCAAGCGGCGCATTCACCAGAAGCCGAATCTCGGTGAAATCGAGCATTGCCGCTGGTGGCTGACGCGGGAAATCGACCTCGTGCGGCCAAAACTGATCGTCGCCATGGGCGCGACGGCCGTGACGGCGCTGACCGGCGAACGCGGCCCGTTGTCCGATCTGCGCGGGCAGGCGATCGGGATGGCCGGAGGGCGGACACTGTTCGTGACGGTGCATCCGTCCTATCTGCTGCGTATCCCCGACGAAGGGCGCAAGCAGGCGGAATGGCAACGCTTTCTGGATGATCTGCGCAGGGTGAAGGAACTGACGGCGGCGGCATGATGGACGCCGCGAGAGTATTGGCACCCGGGCCTGACCCGAGGATGACGACAGAGAGGCTTGCCCTCTTTTCCAGCAGCAATCCGGCGCGCCCGCAGGCGCGCCGCTTCATGCCGTGACTGCTATCAGGCGAAGTAGCTTTGCAGCGGGCGCACTTCCAGATTGCCGGCTTTCAGCGCCCGGATGGCTTGCGCCGCCGATTCGGCGCCCGCCATCGTGGTGTAGTAGGGCACCTTCTGCATCAGCGTGGCGCGGCGCAGCGACTTGGAATCCGAGATCGCCTTGGTGCCGTCGGTCGTGTTGATGACGAGCTGGACCTGACGGTTGCGGATGGCGTCCTCGATATGCGGGCGGCCTTCCAGAACCTTGTTGATCTTGATCGCCTCGATGCCGTTTTCGGCGAGGAAGCGCTGCGTGCCGCCGGTCGCCATCACCTTGAAGCCGATATCCACGAGAACGCGGATGGCGGGCAGCACGCGGGCCTTGTCTTCGTCGCGCACCGACACGAACACCGTGCCTTCACGCGGCAACTCGACGCCCGCGCCGAGCTGCGACTTGGCGAAAGCCAGCGCGAAATCCGTGTCGAGGCCGATGACTTCGCCGGTCGAGCGCATTTCCGGGCCGAGCAGCGTATCGACGCCGGGGAAGCGGGCGAAGGGGAAGACGGCTTCCTTGACGGCGATGTGCTTGAGCGCGCGCGGATCCGGCTTGTCGCCATAGGCGGCGAAGACGGGGTCGAGCGTTTCGCCCGCCATGACGCGGGCGGCGATCTTGGCAATCGGTGCGCCGACGGTCTTGGCGACGAAGGGCACGGTGCGCGAGGCGCGCGGGTTCACTTCCAGAACGTAGATCGTACCGTCCTTGATGGCGTATTGCACATTCATCAGCCCGCCGACGTTCAGCGCCTTGGCCAGCGCCCTGGTCTGGCGCTCCAGCTCGTCGATCATTTCGGGCGAGAGCGTGCGCGGCGGCAGCGAGCAGGCGGAGTCGCCGGAATGGATGCCCGCTTCCTCGATATGCTCCATGATGCCGGCGACGTAGACATCCTTGCCGTCGCTCAAGGCGTCGACGTCGACTTCGGTCGCGTTGGTCAGGTAGCTGTCGAACAGCAGCGGGTTCTTGCTGAGCAGCGTGTTGATCTGGCCGGTCTTGTCGCTCGGGTAGCGCTGCTTGATGTCTTCCGGCACCAGTTCCGGCACGGTGTCGAGCAGGTAGGTCTGCAACTGGCTTTCCGAATGCAGGATCTGCATGGCGCGGCCGCCGAGAACGTAGGAGGGGCGCACTACCAGCGGGAAGCCGATTTCGGAGGCGACGAGGCGGGCCTGCTCCACCGAATAGGCGATGCCGTTGTTCGGCTGGGTGAGGTCCAGCTTCATCAGCAGCTTCTGGAAGCGGTCGCGGTCTTCGGCGAGATCGATCATGTCGGGCGCGGTGCCGAGGATCGGGATGCCGTTCTTTTCCAGCGCTTCGGCAAGCTTCAGCGGCGTCTGGCCGCCGAACTGCACGATGACGCCGACAAGCTCGCCCTTCTCCTGCTCGGCGCGCATGATCTCGATCACGTCCTCGGCCGTCAGCGGCTCGAAATAGAGGCGGTCGGAGGTGTCGTAGTCGGTGGAGACGGTTTCCGGGTTGCAGTTGACCATGATCGCCTCGAAACCGGCATCCTTCAGCGCGAAGGCGGCGTGGCAGCAGCAATAGTCGAACTCGATGCCCTGGCCGATGCGGTTCGGGCCGCCGCCGAGGATGACGACCTTCTTGCGATCGGAAATCCCGGCTTCCGAGCGGGCCTGCCCGACGAAGGGCGTCTCATAGGTGGAATACATATAGGCCGTCGGCGAGGCGAATTCGGCGGCGCAGGTGTCGATGCGCTTGAAGACCGGGCGCACGTTCAGGCTGTTGCGCAGCATGGCGACGTCCTTCGGCTTGCCGCCGGTAAGGCTGGCAAGGCGGGCGTCGGAGAAGCCCATGGCTTTCAGCATGCGCAGGTTTTCGGCATCCTGCGGCAGACCGTGCTCGCGGATGCGCGCTTCCATGTCGGTGATCGCCTTGAACTGGGCGATGAACCAGGGGTCGATCTTGCAGCCTTCATGCACTTCCGCCTCGGTCATGCCGAGGCGAAGGGCCTGC
>JBDHTA010000042.1:0-27113 GCA_039808465.1 Rhizobiaceae bacterium
ACGTGCCGATGCAGCCCTCCTTCATCGATTTCCCGAAGGCGGATGGCGCCACGGTTCCGGCGCTCGTCTTCGGCACCAAGGCGGGCCAGATCTTCGTGCTGGACCGGGCGACCGGCGAGCCCCTGACCAAAGTGGAGGATGTGCCGTTGAAGCCCGGCAATATCCCCAACGAAACCTATCCGCCGACGCAGAAGCTTTCCACCGGCATGCCGCAGATCGGCGCTGAGACGCTGACCGAAAGCGACATGTGGGGCGCAACCCCCTTCGACCAGCTTCTGTGCCGCATCAGCTTCAAGAGCATGCGTTACGATGGCGTCTACACCGTGCCGGGCACGGATCTGGCGCTGAACTTCCCGGGTTCGCTTGGCGGCATGAACTGGGGCGGCATTTCCACCGATCCGGTGAGCAACACCATCTTCGTCAACGACATGCGGCTGGGCCTGTGGATCCAGATGGTCGAGGCCGCGCCCACCGAGGCCGTCAGCAGCGGCGGCGAGGCGGTCAATACCGGCATGGGCGTGGTGCCGATGAAGGGCACGCCCTATGCCGTCAACAAGAACCGCTTCCTCTCGGTTCTCGGCATTCCCTGCCAGAAGCCGCCCTTCGGCACGATCACCGCCATCGACATGAAGACGCAGGGCATCAAATGGCAGGTTCCGGTCGGCACGGTGCAGGATACCGGCCCGCTCGGCATCAAGATGGGCCTGCCGATCCCCGTCGGCATGCCGACGCTGGGCGGCACGCTGGCCACGCAAGGCGGGCTGGTGTTCATCGCGGGCACGCAGGATTACTATCTGCGCGCCTTCGACAGCGCCACCGGCAAGGAAGTCTGGAAGGCCCGCCTGCCGGTCGGCAGCCAGGGCGGCCCGATGACCTACAAATCGCCGAAGACGGGCAAGCAATATATCGTCATCTCGGCAGGCGGCGCCCGGCAATCGCCCGATCGCGGCGATTACGTGATCGCCTACGCGCTGCCGGATTGAGCGGGTGGGCATGGGGGATGCCAATAGTCATGGAAAACTCCCTTTGCCTGCCGGTGTACTCACAAGGGGCAGGGCTACTGCATCTGGAATTTGCCCCTCACCCTAACCCTCTCCCCGCTTGCGGGGAGAGGGGACTTGCCCCACGGATAGCTGTTATTTTGAGGAAACCGGAGCGGCATATCTCCTTCTCCCCGCTTGCGGGGAGAAGGTCGCGGCAGCGGGATGAGGGGCGTCACGCCATAGGCGATTGTCTTGTGGGAAGGGATTTGAGGCGGAGGGTCTTCGCCCAACCGTAGCGGCAGCCCCCTCAGACGTTGCGAGCCCCGTCCAGCCTGTGCAGCTTGCCGTAACGCCCGTCCTGGCGGGCCAGCAGTTCGCTGTGGCTTCCCTGTTCCACCACCTGCCCGTTTTCCACCACGACGATGCGGTCGGCATTGGCGATGGTGGCGAGGCGGTGGGCGATGACCAGCGTCGTGCGCCCATGCGACAGCTCCGCCAGCGATTGCTGGATGGCGCGCTCGGTTTCGGTGTCGAGCGCCGAGGTCGCTTCGTCGAGGATCAGGATCGGCGGGTTCTTCAGGAAGATGCGGGCAATGGCGAGCCGCTGCTTCTGCCCGCCCGAGAGTTTGACGCCGCGCTCGCCGATCATCGTGTCGAGCCCATCCGGCAGGTTGGCGATGACGCCGTCCAGACGGGCGCGCCGGGCCGCGTCGATGATCTCCGCTTCGCTGGCGCCCAGCCGCCCATAGGCGATGTTCTCGCGGATCGTGCCCGCGAACAGGAAGACATCCTGCTGCACGATGCCGATATTCGAGCGCAGCGATTTCAGCGTCATGTCCCTGACGTCGATGCCGTCGATGGTGATCGCGCCACCCGTCACGTCGTAGAAGCGCGGCAGCAGCGAGCAGATCGTCGTCTTGCCCGCGCCGGAGGAGCCGACGAAGGCGATGGTTTCGCCCGCCTTCACCGACAGCTCGAACCCGTCGAGGATCGGCTTGCCCGCGCTATAGCCGAAGCGCACGCCGCGATAGCGGATATCGCCGCTGAGCCGCCCGGCATCCTTGGCGCCGTCCCGGTCCATGATGTCGGGCCGGGTGTCGAGGAACTGGGTGTAGCGCTGGAAACCGGCAATGCCCTTCGGATAGGTTTCGATGATCGAGTTGATCTTGTCGACCGGGCGGAAGAAGACGTTGACGAGCAGCAGGAAGCCGACGAAGCCGCCCGCGGACAGCTCGCCGCGCACCACGAACCAGGCGCCCGCCAGCATCACCACGATCTGCACGAAGCGCATGGAGAGATAGGAGAGCGAGGTGGAGGCGGCCATCACCCGGTAGGCCTGCATCTTGGTGTCGAGATAGTTGCGGTTGCTTTCGGCAAACAGCCTGCGCTCGTGATCCTCGTTGGCGAAGGCCTGCACGACGCGGATGCCGCCGACATTTTCCTCGATGCGGGCGTTGAATTCGGCGACGCGGCTGTAGATCGCCCGCCAGGTCGCGGTCATGCGCTTGCCGTAGCGGGTGGTGACGATGACGGTGACCGGCACGATCAGCGCGGTCAGCAGCGCCAGCGGCACATGCACGCCGAGCATGAGAATGAAGGCCCCGACCAGCGTCATCAGCGCGATGAACAGGTCTTCCGGCCCGTGATGGGCGACCTCGCCGATCTCCTCGAGATCCTTGGTCAGCCTGGCGACGAGATGGCCGGTCTTCTGGTTGTCGAAAAAGCCGAAGGACAGCTTTTGCAGGTGATCGAAGGCCTTGCGGCGCATTTCCGCCTCGATGCGCACGCCAAGCATATGGCCCCAATAGGTGACGATGACCTGTAGCCCCGCATTGACGATGTAGATGGCGAGCAGCCCGAAGGCGGCAAGCGCGATCAGCCCGATCTGGCCCGTCGGCAGCAGCCGGTCGATGAACAGCGTTACGGCGATGGGAAAGGCAAGCTCCAGCAGGCCCGCGACGACGGCGCTGCCGAAATCCAGCGCGAAGAGCCCGCGATGCGGACGGTAATAAGCGGCAAAACGTTTCAGAAGATCAGACATCGGTCGGCAGGCTTTCGGTATTGCGGAACAATTCGGCGGACAGGGAGGGCTATATCGCTTCCGTCACCGGCACAAGTCCATCGGGCGCAAATCGCGGCTCATGGGCGCCGGGCGGCTGCGGCATTGCGACATTTGGCAGCGGCCGCCAGCGCCGGTCAGGCATTGCCAGAGGGACTTAAACGGCGCTAACATATCCGTGATCGATGCGGCGTTCCGGGGCATGACCGCATGAATGGAGAACGGGTGACACAGTTTCCGAAAAACGCGAGATCGCTGGTGGTGGTGCTTGCCGCCGCCTGCCTGCTCGTCTTTCAGGTGCTTGCCGGTTCCGTCACCGCCCATGCGGCGCTGCCCGCGCTCGATGCCTTCGGAAACCCGCTCTGCATCGGGCATATTCCCGATCAGGACCACGGGTCCAATCCGGCGGGCAAGAAAGCGGCGGTTCCCGATTGCTGCACCATCGCCTGCGGCGTCGTCTTTGCCGCCGCGCCGCCGCCTGCCGCCGAGATCGGCCTCATCAATTCGCTTGCCGAACCGGCGCAGCTTTCCGTGGGGGATTACGGCCTGCAAGCGCGCATTCCCCCGGATTACCGGCCCGGCTATCCGCGCGCGCCTCCTGCCTTCGCCTGAGCTTGCATCCGCAACCAGTGTGACATGCCGCAAGGCATTGCAGGAGAATGACGATGAACACCATGATGCGCCTGTGCGCGGCGGCCGTTTCGGCTGCAACCATTTGCTTGTCCGCCCCCGTTTTTGCCCATGAATTCAAGGTTGGCGATATCGGGATCATCCACCCGTGGTCGCGGGCGACGCCTGCGGGCGCGAAGGTGGCCGCCGGTTACCTGACCATCCGCAACCACGGTTCTGCGCCCGACCGGCTGGTGTCGATTACCGGGGACATCACCGACCGCGCCGAAGTCCATGAAATGAAGGTGGACGAAAACGGCGTCATGAAGATGAGCCCGCTCCGGGACGGGCTGGAAATCCCGGCCGGGGGCGAGGTCGAGCTGAAGCCCGGCTCCTACCACGTCATGTTCATGCAGATCAAAGAGCCGGTGAAGCAGGGCAAGCCGTTTTCCGGCACGCTGACCTTCGAGAAGGCGGGCACCGTTTCGGTCGAATATTCGGTCGAAAGCATGGGCGGCACCGCCGATATGAGCGGCCACGGGGATTGACCGGCGTTTCGCCGCGGCAACCCTTCCTTCCACATTCACGACAATCGCCCGCCCGTGCGCCGATGCGCCGCGCGGCAGGGATTTGCGCGCCGGAATAACCGGCCGACCGAGGAAAATCATCATGAAACAGTATATTGCAGCCGCCGCCCTTCTGGCGCTGAGCGCAGGCAGCGCGCTGGCGCATGTCTCGCTCCAGGTGAAGGAAACGCCTGCCGGTTCCACCTACAAGGCGGTGTTCCAGGTGCCGCATGGCTGCGAGGGCAAGCCGACGCAGACCGTCCGGGTCAGGATTCCGGATGGCGTGATCGCCGTGAAGCCGCAGCCCAAGGCCGGATGGACGCTGGCCAAGGTCCGGGGGCCTTACGGAAAATCCTATGATTACTACGGCACGCCGACGAGCGAGGGCGTGAAGGAAGTCGTCTGGAGCGGCGGCAGCCTTGCCGATGACGAATATGACGAGTTCGCGATGCGCGTCTATCTGACCGGGGATCTCAAGGCAGGTGACATGCTGTATTTCCCGGTGGTGCAGGAATGCGCGGAAGGGCTTGCCGAACGCTGGATCGAAATTCCGGCGGCGGGGCAATCTTCTGACGACCTCGAACTTCCCGCCCCCGGCGTCAGGCTTCTCGAAGCGGTGGCCGGGCATTGAGACCGGCGGGGCGGGGCAATCGCATATGGAATTTGCCCCTCACCCTAACCCTCTCCCCGCAAGCGGGGAGAGGGGACTTGCCCAACCGGACGAATATTGATTGAGGAAAACGGTGAGGCATATCCCTTCTCCCCGCTTGCGGGGAGAAGGTCGCGGCAGCGGGATGAGGGGCAAACCGCATATGCAATGCCCCGCCATCCGCCAAAAAACCCGCCGCATCGCTGCCGATGGCGGCCGGAACAGGAAAGGACGATATCCATGGAAGCGCGGAACCGGCGCAAGCCCGTTGCGGTTGGCCTGCTGGCCGGTCTGGTCTGGCTGTGCCTGACCACGCTGGCGCTGGCGCATGCCTCGCTGACGGCGGCGGAACCGGCGGATGGGGCCGTGCTGCAAAGCCCGCCCGCCCGGCTGTCGCTCTCCTTCAGCGAGCCGGTCTCGCCGCTGACGCTGAAGCTGGTGAAGCCGGACGGCGAGGCGGTGGAGCTTGGCGATTTCGTGCTGCGCGACCGCATGCTGGAAATCACGCCGCCGCAGGGGCTCGGGCAGGGCAGCTTCGTCCTCTCCTGGCGCGTGGTCTCGGAAGACGGGCATCCGGTTGCCGGATCGAGCGTGTTTTCGATCGGCGCTCCCAGCCGCGCCGCGCCGGTGGCCGGGGATGCGGCAGACCGCTGCGTGATCGCCGCGATCTGGTTCGCCAAGGTGCTACTTTACGCCGGGCTTTTCCTCGGCATCGGCGGGGTGTTTGCCTCAGGCTGGTTTTTGCGCGGGCGGCCGGGCCGCCTCCCGTTTGCGTGGCTTGCCCTGGGGCTGGCCGGAACGATCCTGTCCGTTGGCCTGCAAGGGCTGGATGCGCTGGGCGCGCCGCTGGCGCGGCTTGCCGATCCGGTCATCTGGAAGGCCGGGGCGTCGACCAGTTTCGGCCGCACCGCCGCCGTCATGGCGGTGGCGCTCGGTCTCGCGGCCGTCGCGGGCTCGCGCTGGCGCCGCACTCTTTCGGCACTGGCGCTGGTGGCCGGAGCGCTGGCGCTGGCGCTGAGCGGGCATGCCAGCGCCGCAGCCCCGCAATGGCTGGCCCGGCCCGCCGTCTTCCTGCATGCGCTGACGATCGCCGTCTGGGCGGGCGCGCTTCTCCCGCTCGGCCTGTCCCTGCGGCGCGGCGGCGCGGATGGCCGCGCAGCACTTGCCCGCTTCTCGCGCTGTATTCCCTATGCCGTCGCGGCGCTGGCCGTGGCGGGCGTGGCGCTTGCCGTCATTCAGGTGGAAACCCCCGCCGCGCTGCTGTCGACGGCCTATGGCAAGGTGCTGCTCGTCAAGCTGGCGCTGCTGGCCCCGCTGTTCCTGCTTGCCGCCGTCAACCGCTGGCTGCTGACCGGGCCGGTGGCGCGGGGCGGCGCGAAGGCAACCCGGCATCTGACGCTGGCGGTCGCCGCCGAGACGCTGCTGGTCCTCGCCATACTCGCGACTGCCGCCGCATGGCGGTTCACGCCGCCGCCGAGGGCGCTTGCCATTGCCGCCGCGCAACCGGCTTCCACCCATATCCACACCGCGCAGGCCATGGCGGAAATCACCGTCACCCCCGGCCATGCCGGACCGGTGGATGTGTCCGTCATTCTGATGAGCGGCGATTTCGGCCCGCTCGACGCGCAGGAAGTCACCCTCGTCTTCGCCAATCCCCCGGCCGGAATCGAGGCTGTCAGGCGCAAGGCGTTCAAGCCCGGCGACGGAACGTGGCGGGTGGAGGGGCTGGTGCTGCCGCTTCCCGGCGCGTGGACCGTGCGGCTCGACGTGCTCATCAGCGATTTCGAGATGACGCGGCTCACCGGTGAGGTGACGATCCGCCCGTGATCGGCCTCGAAATTGAGGAAAGATAATTCCTTCCCTGCTCGGATCAGAGGAAGCGGCGGCCGGATTCTCCGATATCGTTACAGCATGTCGCGCAAAAGTGTGTGAGCGGTTTTGCGACAACGACATGCGCAAAAACAGAAAGCTAAAGCGCAGGGAGCGAATCTGAAAGATCGCGACGCGCTTTGGCCCATGACGAACCGGGAATCAGGAAGCAGCGGAATGAACCGGCAAGGCACAGTGATCGAGCCCATGGAATTGCGGCGGGCGTTCGGAACCTTCGTCACCGGCGTCACGGTGGTCACCACCCGCGACCGTGACGGCGCCCCGCGCGGCATGACCGCCAATTCCTTCACCTCCGTTTCCCTCGATCCGCCGCTGCTTCTGGTGTGCATCGGCAAATCCGCGTCGAGCTTTCCCGCTTTTGCGGAAGCGGAAAGCTTCGCGGTCAATCTTCTCCACGAGAACCAGACGGATGTTTCGGCGACCTTCGCCTCGAAAGCCGCCGACAAGTTCGGCGCCGTCGATGTCGACCACGTCCACACCGGCGCGCCGGTTCTGACCGACAGCCTGACCTGGTTCGATTGCAGCGTGCATAACCGCGTCGACGCGGGCGATCACCTGATCCTGATCGGGCAGGTGCACGCCTTCGCCACCCGCCCGGCGACGCCGCTCGGCTTTTGCCGCGGCCGCTATGTCAGCATCGCCGAACCCGTCGCCGCGGGCTGGCAGTGATTGCTCCGCCCTTCAGGATTACGAGGACCGAAATGAAAACCACCGTCACCTCCCTCGAAGGCTCGCGCCAGAAGCTCTGGATCGCCGGGCAGGCTGTCGAGCCGAAAAGCGGCAACTACCTGCAAAGCTACGATCCGACGACGGGCGAGGCGTGGTATGAATTCGCCGATGCGGGCGCAGACGATGTCGATGCGGCGGTGAAAGCCGCGCAGGCCGCCTTCGCCGACCCGGCATGGCGGCGGATGACGCAGACCAATCGCGGCAAGCTGGTGCGCCGCCTTGCCGAACTGATGCTGGAGCAGGCCGACGCGCTGGCGGAAATCGAAACCCGCGACAACGGCAAGCTGATCAAGGAAATGCGCGCGCAGATGCGGGCGCTGCCGGATTCCTACACCTATTTCTCCGGCATGGCCGACAAGCTGCTGGGCGAGACCATCCCCGTCAACAAGCTCGACATGATCAACTTCACCATGCGCGAGCCGATCGGCGTCGTCGGCATGATCACGCCCTGGAATTCGCCGCTGATGCTGCTGACGGGCACGCTCGCCCCCTGCCTTGCCATCGGCAACACGGTGGTCATCAAGCCTTCGGAACATGCGACGGCCTCGACGCTGGCCTTCATGGAGCTGATCGAGGCGGCGGGCTTTCCGCCGGGGGTCGTCAATGTCGTCACCGGCTCGGGGCGCACGGCGGGCGATGCGCTCGCCAACCATCCGGGCCTTGCCAAGATCGTCTTCACCGGCAGCACCCAGACCGGGCGCACCATCGCCCGCAACGCGGCGGGCAATCTCATTCCCTGCCAGATGGAGCTTGGCGGAAAATCGCCGCATGTCGTTTTCGGCGATGTCGATATCGAGCGCACGGTGAACGGCGTCGTCGCCGGTGTCTTCGCCGCCGCGGGCCAGACCTGCGTGGCCGGGTCGCGCTGCTTCGTCGAAGCCTCCATCTACGACCGCTTCGTCGAAGCGCTGGTGGAGCGCACCAACCGCATCTCGGTCGGTCATCCCATGCAGGAAAGCTCGGATATCGGGCCGCTGGCGCTGCTCGATCAGGTCTCGAAGGTGGAATCCTACGTCGCCTCCGGCCAGCGCGAGGGCGCGCGGGTGGCGGCGGGCGGCAAGCGGCCGCAGCGCGGGGATCTGGCGAAGGGCTGGTATTACGAGCCGACGGTGATGGTGAACGCCGACAACAGCATGAGCTTCATGCGCGACGAACTGTTCGGCCCGGTGGTCGGCGTCGTGCCCTTCTCCAGCGAGGAGGAGATGATCGCGCTCGCCAACGATACCCGCTACGGCCTCGCCTCCGGCATCTGGACCAGGGATATCGACCGCGCCATGCGCTTCGCCACGCAGATCGACGCCGGAACCGTCTGGATCAACACCTACCGCTCCGCCGCCTTCATGTCCTCGATGGGCGGCTTCAAGGAAAGCGGCTACGGGCGGCGCGGCGGCTTCGATGTCATGCGCGAATTCTCACGGGTCAAGAATGTGGTGCTGGATTACTCCGGCGCCATGCAGGACCCCTTCGTCATCCGGCTGCGATGACCTTTCACCCGGCACAAGACAGGCATTTTCAAACCCGGAAGGGACGTTCATGAAATTCTCGCTTTCCCTGCATCTGGAGCGCTCCTCCGCCGAAACCCCGATGACGGACGTTGTCGGCAACATGCTGGAGCTGGCGCAGATCGCCGATCGCGGCGGCTTCGAAACGCTGTGGACCGCCGAACATCACACCATCGAATTCACCATCGCGCCGAACCCGTTCACGGTGCTGACCTGGCTGGCGCAGCACACCGACCGCATCCGCCTCGGCACGGCAACGGTGGTCGCGCCCTACTGGACCCCGATCCGGCTGGCGGGCGAGGCCGCGCTCTGCGACCACCTGACCGGCGGGCGGCTGGAATTCGGCGTGGCGCGCGGCGCCTACCAGTACGAGTTCGACCGCATGGCGGGCGGCATTCCGCAGCAGCAGGGCGTCGCCTTCATGAAGGAGATCGTGCCCGCCGTGAAGAAGCTGTGGGAAGGCGATTACGCCCATGACGGCGAGCTGTGGAAATTCCCGACCGCCACCTCGGTTCCCAAGCCCTTGCAGCAGCCGCATCCGCGCATCTGGATCGCCGCGCGCGATCCCGGCACCTATGACTGGGCGATCGGGCTCGGCGCCAACATCATGGCGACGCCGCTGTCGCAGCCGATGGCCGAAGTCGCCAACCTCGCCTCGAAGTTCAACAAGGCGGTGGCCGATCACCCGGAAGTGCCGCGCCCGCTGTTCATGATGCAGCGCCGCGCCGGCGTGTTCGACAAGAGCAGCGACTGGGAAACCTTCGTCAAGTACAGCATGGATTACGGCCGTTATTTCGAGAACCTGTTCCAGAACATCGGCACGGTCACCAACGGTTTCCCGGATGCGGTGCCCTTCGAAGCCGTCAAGGGCCGCGAGAACTACAATCCGGAAAACATCCGCGCCAACATGCTGTTCGGCACGCCCGACGAGGTGATCGAGAAGCTGGAAGCCTATGAGGCGGCGGGCGTCGACCAGCTTTGTCTCGGCATGAACTACAACCTGCCCTTCGAATTGCAGAAGCGCACGCTGGAACTCTTCGCGCAGGAAATCATTCCGGTCTTCGAAAAGCGCGAACGCGAGCGCGCGGCAAAATCGCTTGAGGCGGCGCAATGAGCGAGCGTCTGCTGAACGCCAACGGGGTAGACCTCAACTACCGGATCACCGGCGCCGGGCCGGAGCCGCTGGTGCTGGTCCACGGCGTCGGCGCTTCGCTGGAGGCGTGGAACGGCATCGCCGAGCGCCTCGGTGATCGTTTCCGCATCCTCAGCTTCGATCTGCGCGGCCATGGCAAGTCCTCAAAGGTCAAGGGCCGCTACGAGATCGACGATTTCGTGGCCGATACGCTGGCGCTGGCCGATGCGGCAGGCTTCGAGACCTTTCATCTCGCGGGCTTTTCGCTGGGCGGGCTGATTGCCCAGCGCATCGCGCTCACCCATCTCGAACGCCTCCGCCGCCTCGTGCTGCTCTCCACCGTGGCGGGGCGCACGCAGGAGGAGCGCCAGCGCGTCGCCGCCCGGCTCGAGGCGCTGCGTAGCGGCGAACGCGGCTCGCATTACGACGCCTCGGTGTCGCGCTGGTTCTCGGAGGCGTTTCAGGCGGCCAATCCCGAACTGATGGCGAGCCTTCGCCAGCGCAACGCGCAGAACGACCCCGATTGCTACGCCTCCGCCTACCGGGTTCTGGCCGAGACCGATTTCGGCGGCCTGCTCGACCGCATCGCCTGCCCGGTGCTGGTGGCGACCGGCGAGGAGGATGTCGGCTCCAATCCGCGCATGGCCCGCTTCATGCATGACAGCATTCCCGGATCGAGGCTGGCGATCCTGCCCGGTCTTCGCCATTCTATCCTGGTCGAAGCTCCCGATCTCGTCGCGGGGCTGATCGGCGATTTTCTGAGCGAACAGGAGAACCAGGATGGATAAGGCACTTCAGCAGGCAGGCGAAAAGGTGCGGCGGCAGGTTCTGGGCGATGCGTATGTCGATCGCGCCATGACCAATGCCGACGCCTTCAACGCGCCGTTTCAGGAGATGCTCAACGAATATTGCTGGGGCGCGTGCTGGACGGACGACGCGCTGAGCCTGAAGCAGCGCAGCCTGCTCAATCTCGGCATGCTGGCGGCGCTCGGGCGCATGCATGAATTTGCCATCCATTTCCGCGGCGCGGTCCGCAACGGGCTGAGCGAGGCGGAATTGCGGGCGGCGCTGGTGCAGATCGCCGTCTATTGCGGCGTTCCCGCCGGTGTGGAGGCGTTTCGCGTGGCCCGGCAGGTGCGCGACGACATGGCGAAAGAGCAGGCGGAGCCGTGACCGGACAAACAGCGGCGCGATGCGACATGAAAACGAGGGCGAACGGTCTTGAGCGAACGGCTGAGAGTTGAAGGATTATACAAGGTCTTTGGCGAAGCGCCGCAAAAGGCCGTGGCCCTGCTGCAAAACGGCGCCGACAAGGACCGCGTGCTGAGCGAGCTTGGCATGGTGGTCGGTCTCGACAATGTGTCGCTGTCGGTTCCCTCCGGCGCGATCTACATGATCATGGGCCTGTCGGGTTCTGGCAAATCGACGCTGGCGCGTTGCATCAACCGGCTCAACGAGCCGAGCGCGGGCAAGATCCTGCTCGACGGGCGCGATCTCGTGCCGCTCGGCGAGGCGGCGCTGCGCGATGTGCGCCGCACCCGCATTTCGATGGTGTTCCAGCATTTCGCGCTGCTGCCGAACAAGAATGTCATCGCCAATGTGGAATTCGGCCTGAAGCTGCGCGGCGTGGCGCCCGCCGAGCGCCGCAAGCGCGCCGAGGAGGTGCTTGCCGTCGTGGGGCTGGCGCGCTGGGCCTATCACCAGCCGCATGAGCTGAGCGGCGGCATGCGCCAGCGCGTCGGGCTGGCGAGGGCCCTGGCGACGGATGCCGACGTGCTGATCATGGACGAGGCGTTCAGCGCCCTTGATCCGCTGATCCGCTCGGAAATGCAGGACGAGCTTCTGCGCCTGCAAAGCAGCCTGCAAAAGACCATCCTGTTCATCACCCATGATTTTCAGGAGGCGCTGAAGCTCGGCAATCGCATTGCCATCATGGCCGATGGCAAGGTGGTGCGCGAGGGCGCGCCGGAAGAGATCGTGCTCGAACCCGGCAGTGATTACGTCGCCTCCTTCACCCGCGAGGTCGACCGCGCCCGCCTGTTCGACGCGCGCGCGGCGATGGCGGCGGCGGGCGGTGTGACGGAAATCGGCGGCGCGCGCCTCGTCACCGATGCCGCGATGGCAGACGCCATCGTGGTCGATGGCGAGATGCGCGTGCTCGGCGCCCTGAGCGCCGCCGATATCGACAGGCTGCGCGGCGGCGCCTCGGCGCAGTCGCTGCTGCATCCCGATGTGGTCTGCGTGCCCGCCGACGCCAAGCTCATCGACGCCGCCCGCGCTTACCGCGCAGGCCAGCCGCTCGCCGTCGTCGACGAGGCGCGGCGTTTCATCGGGCGGCTGACGCCCGAGCGCATGCTGGCGGAAATTTCCGCGCAGCCGCCGCAATCCTCCAGCACGTCCGAGGGAGCGCCCCATGCTTGAAGCCGACGATCTCGCGATTTTCCCGGTCGACAAATGGATTCAGGGCGGCGTGGAATGGCTGGCCTATAATTTCCGGCCGCTGTTCGTGGCTATCAAATGGCCGGTGGAAAGCCTGCTGCATTTCAATGAAAGCGTGTTGCAGGCGGTGCCGTTTCCGCTGTTCGTGGTGCTGACCTTCGCGCTGGCCTGCTGGCTGGCGAGCCTCCCGGTCGCCTGCTTCAGCGCCGTCGCGCTGATTGCGGTGGCGGCACTCGGCGTCTGGGCCGATGCGATGACGACGCTGTCGCTGATCATCACGGCGATCCTGATCTGCACCGTCATCGGCATTCCGATCGGGGTCTGGTCGGCGCGCAACGACCGCGTCTGGGGCATCGTGCGCCCGATCCTCGATATCATGCAGACGACGCCGACCTTCGTTTACCTGGTGCCGGTGGTGATGCTGTTCGGCGTCGGCACGGTGCCGGGCGGCGTTGCGGTCGTGGTGGCGGCAGCCCCGCCGCTGATCCGCTTCACCAATCTCGGCATCCGCATGGTCGACAAGGAACTGGTGGAGGCGGGCCATGCCTTCGGCGCCGACCGCCGCCAGCTCCTGTGGGAAATCCAGCTTCCGCTGGCGGTGCCCACCATTCTCGGCGGCCTGAACCAGACGGTGCTGACCGCCATGGTGATGTCGGTCGTCGTCGCCATGATCGGCGCGGAAGGGCTGGGGCTGGTGGTGTTGCAGGGCCTGGGCAGGCTCGATGTCGGCCGCGCCGCCGTCGGCGGCATCGCCATCGTGCTGCTCGCCATGGTGCTGGACCGGATCACGCAGGCGCTCGCCTCCTCGCGCAAGCCGGATGCGCGGCGCAAGGCATCGTTCGCCTCGCGCGCCTTTCGCACGCTGTTTTCCTCCCGGCAACAGGAGGAGATGAAACCGGAAGAACCCGCCGCCCGGTCCGCCTGACCGGGAAGGGCGTAACGCCAGGGCATGTCATCAACTGGGAGCATGACAATGAAAGCAATGGGGAATTCCATGAAGAAATTGACCGTTTTCGCGACGGCGGCGGTTCTCGCCATCTCCGCCTGCCAGCCGGTGCTGGCCGAGGGCCTGCCGGGCGAGGGCAAGACGATCCGCTTCGCGCGCAGCGACAGCCTCGGCGCCAACTATGTTCAGGACGTCATTCTGATCGAGGCGCTGAAGAAGCTCGGCTATGACGTGCAGATGAGCACGCTCGGCTCCACCGCCTCCATGCAGGCGGCGGCGCAGGGCGACATGGATTTCGTCTCCGACATCAACATGCCGCAGCAGGAAGCCTCCTACGTGAAGGTGAAGGACAGGCTCGACCTGATCGGCGAAGGCTCGATCATCGGCGGCGGCACCAACGGCTATTACATCGACAAGAAGACCGCCGAAGCCCACAACATCACCAATGTCGAGCAGTTGAAGGATCCGAAGATCGCCGCCCTGTTCGACACCAATGGCGACGGCAAGGCCGACATGGTCAATTGCGATCCCGGCTGGCGTTGCGGCGACGTCGTCGACTTCCAGCTCGAAAAATTCGGCCTGACGGATACGGTGCAGAGCGTGCGCGCCAAATACGAGGTGCTGCTGGCCGAAACCTTCGCCCGCTACAAGCGCGGCGAGCCGGTCCTGCTCTACACCTGGACGCCCTCCTGGGTCACCGACACGCTGAAGCCCGGCGTCGACGCCGTCTGGCTGCCGATCCCCTTCGACGCCCTGCCTGAAAACGTCCAGTCGCCGGGCGGCCATCTGGTCAAGGGCATCGTCGGTTGCGCGGGCGGTCAGGATCCCTGCCGCATGACCACCGGTTCGTGGAACTGGATGATGATGGTCAACAAGGAGTTCAACGCCGCCAACCCGGCCGTGCGCAAATTCGTGGAAGTCATGCGCTGGCCGACCTCCACCTGGGCGGAATGGGAAACCGAACTCAACAAGGACAGCTCCGACCGCGCCCTGAAAAAGCTCGGCGAAGCCTGGATCGCCGCCAATCAGGCCACCTTCGACGGCTGGGTCGCCGAAGCCGCGCAGGCGAAATAAGATCGCGGACAGGGGCGGGGCGCGCATCCGCGGCTTTGCCCCTCATCCCGCTTGCATCAGCTCTATCGCATGAGGAAAAGACCCCTCCCTAAATCCCTCCCCACAAGGGGGAGGGACTTGAGCCTGCCGTCCCCTCGGCATTCCAAAATCGAAGGAAAAGCAAGCCTTTGACTTCTCCCCCCTTGTGGGGGAGATGCCGGCAGGCAGAGGGGGTTTTCCACGCCGCAAGCGGGGCTCGGTGCAAACATCCGGATAGCAACGGCCCTCGCTCACGCAATGAAGGCATCAGCCATGCTTGAGACCATGAAAAGACCGGCGCTTCTCGTCATCGACATGCAGAACGATTTCGTTCGCCCCGGCGCGCCGCTGGAAGTGCCAACCGCCCGCGATACGATCCCGGTCATTTCCGCCCTGATCGGACAATTCCGCCGCAAGGGCCTGCCGGTCGTCTATACCCGCTATATCGCCGACGATCTCTACCAGCCGCTTGCCGCCCGCTTCGGCTGGATCGCCAGGCTGCGGCCGCCGGTCAATGCCTGCGTGCCGGGCCACCGGCGGCATTACCCCGATCTCGGCGAAATGCGCGGCGCCATCGATGTCATCGACGAGCTTGCGCCGCTTGCGGGCGAGGAGATCGTCGACAAGATTTACTACAGCGCCTTTCACCGCACCGATCTGGAGGAGCGCCTGCGCGGGCAGGGCGTCGACAGCCTCGCCATCGTGGGCACCATCACCGAAATGTGCGTGGAAGACACCGCCCGCCACGCCGTGCATTACGGCTATCCGACCGTTCTCGTTTCCGACGGCCTGTCCTCCAACACGCCACGCCAGCACGAGGCGACGCTCGAAGCCTTCGAGCGCAATTACGGCTGGGTCATGCCCGCCGCCGATCTCGGCGCGGCGCTGAACCTCGCCTGAGCGGGAAATGGCGGCGCTGTGGCGCGCCGCCGGTCGCATCAGGGCTGCTTGATGCCCATTTCCTCCATGTCCTGAAAGCGGTCGCCGATGCGGGCATGCGGGCGGCCGCCGTCGGAGGCGCCGATGGCGATCAGGATCTCGTCCGGGCGCGGCGCATCGGCGATCTGGAAATTCATGGTGATGAAATGCGAGCGGGTGCCGGTCGCCGTCTTGTGCGTCATCGGCAGCGAAAGCAGGCTGCCCGCCGTGTTGCGGGTGTTGGTGAAGCTGAGATAGGCGGTGCCGCCCGCCGCCTCGCGGAACAGGTTTCCGAAGCGCAGCGTGTGGATCAGCGCCGAGCCATGCTCGATTTCGCCGTCAAGGCCGACGGCGGCGCATTTGCCATAGGCTTCGATCCGCTCCGGCGCGATGGCGGCGATCAGGCGTTCGGTCATCAGCTTGCCGAGAACCGGCGCATAGTCGTTGATGACAGGCCGCAGATCCTCGGTGAAGCCGCGCCCGGCCCAGGGATTGGTCAGCACGGCCGCCACCGCCACGGCGGTAACCGGCCGGTCGGTGGGCTTGCCGCCCTCCACGAGAACTTCCTCGGTAACGGTGTACAATTTGCGGATGGTGAGTGTCATGCGCCTCAGGGCCTCCATGGTTCGAGGTGTGAAACTCCCATTGACGAACGTCAAATTCATCCTTGCTTTGAAGGATGGAATGGCTAGTCTGCGCTGGATTTCGAGGATAGACGAACGGCATGGACATCAATTCCCTGATCACTGCGCTCGGCGATGTCGCCGATCTCATCAATAGCGGCAGCGATACGGATGCGACGCTCCGGCAACTGGTCGTCGCCGCCTGCCGTCAGGGCGGCTGGCTGCGCGGCTCGATCATGAGCATCGACCTGACCAGCGGCTATGCCAATGTGACCGTGCGCTACGATCCGACCGTGCAGCTCGACCGCCCGGAAGACCGCTGGGTGCTGGCCACCAGCCCCTCGCTGGTGGCGCTGCGCGACAGCCAGCCGGTGTTCATTCCGGACGCGCAGACCTCGGAGGATTTTCCCGGCTTCCGCAAGGAATCGCGCGAGCGCGGCTATCGCAGCGTGCTGGTGACGCCGATGCGCTGCACCGACCTGCTCGGCCGCCCGATGGTGCTGACGGTCAATTCCGAGCGGGTGAAGGATCTGGGCGAAACCGATCTGGCGCTGATGAAGCTGATCGTGCAGCTCGGTTCGATCGCCGTCGAGAAGCAGAAGGCGATCCTGGAGCAGAGAAATTCCGCCCAGCAGCGCGAAAAGGTGCTTTCCACCCACACAAGGCTGATGCAGCAGGCGATCTCGGACGATTCCGTTCAGACGCTGGCCGATGCGATCCATCCGATCGTCATGCGCTCCGTGCTGATCGCCGACCTGACGACCAATACGATCCTGACCGGCGTTTCGCCCGATCCCGCCGTCTTCGACGATGCGAAATGGCAGGAGGTCGTCGAAAGCCAGCTTCGCGCCGCCATCCTGAAACTGCCCTTCGCGGCGATGCGCGACACCGGCGCGACGCTGACGGAGTTTCATGTCGCGCTGGAGCGGCAGGGGGCCGATCTCGTCGCCAGCGTGCATCCGCTGCGCATCGATGGCGAGGTGGTCGGCGCTTTCATCATCCTCGGCGGCGAGGAGTTGACGGAATACGATCACCTGCTGATCGGCAGCGCCAAGCTGGCGATCAGCGTGCAGTTGATGCGCAACCTGATCCGCTTCCGCTTCGAACGGCGCAGCCTCGACGATCTCTTCGGCGAGATCCTCGACGGCAAGTGGAAGGATGCCAACGACCTGATGCAGCGGGCGCTCGCCTTCGGCATCCGGCTGAACCGGGCCTACCGGATGATCGTCGTTTCCTTCGCGGACGGGCAGGGCGTGACGGCGGCGACGCTCGGCCATATCCAGCAGGGCATTTCGCTGCTGTTCGACCGCAGCGGCTCCACGCCCGCGGTGATCGGCCATGCCGGATGCATGGCCGTTCTGGTGCCGTCGTCCAAGAACCCGCCGGAGGATCATTTCCGCGAGCTGGCGCAGAAGGTGATGCGGGAAATCCGCCATTACACCACCGCCGAGCCGACGCTGGTGATCAGCGCCCCCTGCGTCGCCCTGGCCGATTATCAGCGGCATTGGAAAAGCTGTCACAGCCTGCTTGAGATCGCCCGAGGCTTCGGGCGCAAGGGCATTCTGTCGGCCGAGGATTTTGGGCCGCTGCCGATCCTGCTGTCGACGGCGGACGTGGATCATGTCCGCGATTTCCTGCGCGGAACGGTCGGCGAGATCCTCGCCTACGATCAGGCCAACGACACGCAGTTCTTCGCGACGCTGAAGGCCTATATGGATGCCGGATGCCGCAACCAGCCCTGCGCCGATGCGCTCGGCATCCACGT
Source organism: Rhizobiaceae bacterium (assembly GCA_039808465.1). Classification (GTDB taxonomy): domain Bacteria; phylum Pseudomonadota; class Alphaproteobacteria; order Rhizobiales; family Rhizobiaceae; genus Metarhizobium. The sequence goes on from JBDHTA010000042.1 coordinate 17,903, forward strand.
TACCACCCTGCGCTACCGTCTCGCCAAGGCTTCCGACCTGTTCGGCCTGCAACTGGAAGCCTCCGCGAAGCGCTTCGATCTGGAGCTGGCGCTGCGGCTTTCGGAATTCTGCACCTGAACTTCCGGGTCAGCCCAAGGCAATCGCATCTGGAATCTGCCCCTCACCCTAACCCTCTCCCCGCTTGCAGGGAGAGGGGACTTGCCCCACGAACGGACATTGTTCGAGGAAAACGGAGCGGCATATCTCCTTCTCCCCGCCTGCGGGGAGAAGGTCGCGGCAGCGGGATGAGGGGCGAACCGCATATGCGATAATCCTGGGGTCACCCCCGGAAATCGCCCTCGTTCATCTCGCGGGGATCGTAGTTCAGATCCCATTCCTTCCCCGGTTTTTTGCGGCCGGGCGGGGTCTTGTTGGCGGTGGCGTCGTCCGAACCGGTGATGACGGTCGGCTTGGCGCTTGCCACGCCGTCATGGGTCTTGCCCTTCAGCGGTTTGGCGAACTGGCCTTCGGCATCCTTGCGGATGGTTTTCGCGCCGCCGGGTTTGCGGTCCTGCATCAGCCGTCTCCCTGCGTCTTCATGGCGTCGCCGAGATCGCGCTTGCGGGGATCCTGAAGGTTTTCGCCAGCGGCGTCGCGGTCGGTGTCAGGGTCGTCCCTGGCGGGCAGGTAGCCGCGCGGCCGGGTTTCCGGCGGGCCTTCCCAGCGCGGCGATTGCTCCGTCGTGCCCGGCGCTCCGTCTTTCGGTCTGTCGATGGTCATGGAGTTTCTCCTTCCGAAACCCCAACGGCGGGCAGGCGGAATGGTTCCGCGCCCGGCATGACGCATGCGGGCCTGTCAGATGCCAGACCCGTCAAGCTCCTGATCGTCCTCGCCTTCCCATGGCAATGGCGCGGCGGCGCGGCTGAGATCGGCCGTGGGCATCGGCATCCAGCATTTCAGTTCCGGCTCGGCATATTCGATGATACAGCCGGGAGAGGAGTCCGAGGCGCGCCAGCCTTCCGCGCCGTACCGGTCGCCATGCGACCAGTAGGCGACATCGACATCCGCCGGTCCCTGCTCGGACGGGCGCACCGTGACGAGGATCCGGCTGCCGTCTTTCGGCGCGCTTGCCATATGCCGCCATCGGTCTGGTTCGCTCATCGTTTTCCTCCTGCCTTGCCATGGATCGAAGTGTCGCCTCGCCATCGAAGGCGGTCAACCCAAACTTTGCGCGATCCACCCTCTTTCCATCATCAGTCGTTGAAGCGGCGTCCCTCGGTGACCTCGGCCACATGACCGGCGCGGATGGCGAAATCGCCGAAATGCTCGCGGGGATGCCGGTTGCGGGCGAAATCGGCGATTACGCTGCCGAGCAGATCGAGGATCGCCGGTTCGGCGGCGTTTTCCAGCACCATCTTGTTGAGCCGCTGGCCTGCGAAACCGCCGCCGAGATAGAGATTGTATTTGCCCGGCGCCCGGCCGGTCAGCGCGATCTCGGCGATATAGGGGCGGGCGCAGCCATTCGGACAACCGGTCATGCGGATGGTGATCGGCTCGTCCGACAGACCGTGCGCGGCCAGGATCGCCTCGATCCTGCCGATCAGCGCCGGCAGGTAGCGCTCGCTTTCGGCCATCGCCAGCCCGCAGGTGGGCAGCGCCACGCAGGCCATGGAATTGCGCCTGAGGCCGCTGCCGCCATTGAGCCTGTCGAGCCCATGCGCCGTCAGCAGCGCCTCGATCGCGGGCCGTCCGTCCGCTTCCACCTCGACGATGACGAGGTTCTGGTTGGGCGTGACGCGGAAGGTGCCGCGATGCGCCTCGGCGATGGCGCGCAGCCCGTCGAAGAGGGCGGCGGCCGGGAGATTTTTCACGCGGCCGTTTTCGATGCGCAGCGTGTAATGCTCGCGCCCGTCCTCGCCGCGCTGCCAGCCCAGCGTGTCGCCGTTCGAGGTGAAGGCATACGGCCGCGCTTCCTCCAGCGCAAAGCCCAGCTGGTCCTCGATCGCGGCCCTGATCCAGTCGAGCCCCTTGTCGTCCACGGTATATTTGAAGCGGGCGCGGCTGCGGTCGGCGCGGTCGCCATAGTCGCGCTGCACGCCCATCACGGCATCGCAGGTCTCGATCACCTTGTCCTTCGCGATGAAGCCGATGACGCTGGCAAGGCGCGGATAGGTTTTCGGGGCCTGATCGGTGCGGCCCATGCCGCCGCCGACCGCCACGTTGAAGCCGAGCAGCCTGCCGTTGCCGGTGATGGCGATGAAGCCGAGATCCTGCGCGTAGACGTCGATATCGTTGACGGGGGGAATGACGAAGCCGATCTTGAACTTGCGCGGCATGTAGGTGCAGCCGTACATCGGCTCCTCCGGCCCGCCGCCGCGGGTCTGGCGCTCCTCGCCGTACCAGATTTCCGGATAGGCGCCGGTCTTGGGCGTGGCGTGGTCGCTGGCGGCCTTGGCGAGCGTGTAGACCTCGCGATGCAGCGTAGAAAGCGCCGGATTGATCGAGGCCATCACGCCGCGCGCATCGTCGCCGCAGGCGGCTTTGGTGTCGAGGGCGACGTCGCGCAAGCCCTGCATCACGGCACGCAGGTTGCTCTTGTGAAGGTAGTGAAGCTGGAAGGTCTGGCGCGTCGTCAGCCGCAGCGTGTTGCCCGCATAGGCTCTCGCCAGCGCATCGAGCTTCAGCCATTGCGAAGGTGTCAGCACGCCGCCCGGCAGGCGCACGCGGGCCATGAAGCGGTAGGCGGGCTCCAGCTTGCGGCGGCGGCGCTCGTCGCGGATATCGCGGTCGTCCTGCTGGTAAAGGCCGTGGAATTTCATCAGCTTGATGTCGTCGCCGGGAACGGCCGCCGTCAGCGGCGCCGCAAGCCCCTCGGCGATGGTGCCGCGCAACTGGTCGCTCTGCGCCTTCATCCGCTCGTCGGCGCTGAGGTTTTCGAGCGGCTGGGAGATATCGCGGCTGCGGTCGGTGTCGAGAAGGGTCATCGGGGGCATTCCTCAGTAAACGTCGATCTGGTAGCGGCGGCTTTCCTGAAGCGCGCCGAGATAGTCGGCGGCGGCGGTTTTGCCGCGTCCGCCCTGCTGCTCGATGATCGAAAGCAGCGCGCGGTGAACATCCGGCGCAAGCTTCGTGCCGTCGCCGCAGACATAGAGATGCGCGCCGTCCTCCAGCCAGGCATAGACGTCGCGGGCTTCCTCCAGCAGCCGGTGCTGCACATAGGTCTTGTCCGCACCATCGCGGGAGAAGGCGACGTTCATGCGCGACAGCACGCCATCCTTGAGGAAGCCCTGCCATTCGGTCTGGTAGAGGAAATCGCTGTCGAAGTTGCGCTCGCCGAAGAACAGCCACGAACGGCCCTCCGCCCCTTGCGCCTCGCGCTCCTGCAAGAAGGCGCGGTAGGGCGCGACGCCGGTGCCCGCGCCGATCATGATGATCGGCGCATCGCCATCGGGCAGGCGGAAGCGCGGGTTTTCCTGCACATAGACCGGCAGCACGGTTTCCGGACCGGCATGGCGGGAGAACTGGCCGGAGGCGACGCCGAAGCGCTCCTCGCCATGGAGATCGTAGCGCACGGTGCTGACCGTCAGATGCACCTCGTCGGGAATGGCGGTGGCCGAGGAAGCGATGGAATAGAGCCGTGGCTGCAAGGGGCCAAGCCCGGCGGCGAGCGCCGCCGCATCGATGCCCTTGGCCGGGTAGCGGCGCGCGATGTCGATGACGTGGTTTTCGCGCAGGAAGGCCGAGCGCGCCTCGCCCGTCAGCTCCTTTAGCGCGGCGGCGCCCGTTACCGCGCTCCACTGGTCGAGGAAGCGCGGGGTGGCGGCGGTGATTTCCAGCGCTTCGCCAAGCGCCTGCCCGAGCGTGGTCGCCTCGCCCTTCAGCGTCAGGGTTTCGGCGCCGGAGAGATCGAGCGCCGAAAGCAGGGCTTCGACCAGCGCCGGATCGTTGCGCGGCAGGACGCCGAGAGCATCGCCCGGCGCAAACGACAGGCCGGAGCCTTCCAGTGAAAGTTCGATATGGCGCGTTTCCTTGCTCGATCCGCGCCCGGTCAGCGCGATATTCTCGATGACGATGGCCGGGAAGGGGTTGCTCTTGCCGTATGCCGATTCCGTGGCGGCTGCCGGGACGGGGGCGGCGGGGATCGCGGCGGCGGGCGCGAACAGGCGGATGGCCGTCTCGATCCAGGCGGCGGCCGGATCGTCATAATCGACGTCGCAATCGACGCGGTCATGTAGCCGCTCGGCGCCGAGTTCGGCAAGGCGGTCATCGATGCGGCGGCCCGCCCCGCAGAAGAATTCATAGGTGGAATCGCCGAGCGCCAGCACCGCGTAACGCAGCCCCTCCAGCCGTGGCGCCTTGCGGCCTTCCACGAATTCGAAGAAGCCTGTGGCCGAGGTCGGCGGCGCGCCCTCGCCATGGGTCGAGGCGACGATCAGCAGATCCTGCTCGTCCTTCAGGCGGCGCGGCTTGTAATCGGCCATATCGGCAAGCGCTGGCGCAAGACCGGCGGCGCGGGCCTTTTCGGCAAGGCGCTTCGCCACGCCCGCGCCATTGCCGGTTTCGCTGCCGTAGAGAATGGTGAGCGTGCGCGCCGGAACATCGGCGGGGCCAAGACCGGCGGGCGCGGCATGGGCCGCCTCGGGGCGGGCGGCGTCGGCAAGACCGGCGAAATAGCCGCTGAGCCAGAGCGCCTGCTGCGGGGTCAGCGCGGTTGCGACATGGCGCACCGTCTTCCATTGCTCCTCGCTCAATCCCGGTCCGTTGAATTCCAAGACAGTCATGCGCCCGCTCGCCTCCTGCGGCCGGAAATCCGGCATTTCCAATGGGTTCGGCAGGACTATTGACGGCGGTTCGCAACGCAGACAAACGAATGATATTGCAGGCTCAATGCAAGAAAATTGCAGTCAACGGCTTTTGAGACGGCTGTTCCAAAGGTGGGGAGAGCGGCGTTTCAGGCGTTTTGCCGCAAGCGGATTTCTTGGGAGAATGTTTCCTTCGCGGGCGGCGGATTTTTTTCGCCTGCGGGCGTCCGCGCCGGGGCGCGGCCTGCCGCAACGGGCAGGAAAGAAGCGGCACGATCTCGTGGAGAGCCGCTTCCTGTGTTTTGGATTCGCGATTTATCGCACGGCGTCAGGCCGCGAAAACGGCTTGCGGCGCTATCCGCAAGCCTGACGCGCTACGGCCGTCTTGCGGCCGGGCCCGGCTTAGATCGCGCGGACGTTTTCCGCCTTGGTCTTGCCGGTCTTGCGGTCCTGGCCGATGTCGTAGCTGACCTTCTCGCCGTCCTTGAGCGGACCGCCGGACTGCACCGCCGAGATATGGACGAACACGTCCTGTCCGCCGCCATCGGGCGTGATGAAGCCGAAACCCTTGTCCTGATTGAAAAACTTAACCGTTCCTGTAGCCATGATATCCTCGTGATCGGGCGGCACCCTGCCGCGTGCCCGAGCTTATGCATCGCATGCTGGCCCCGCAACCGCTTATATGGCGTCAGCGGAACTATCCCGCAGGATTTTCATGCGATTTGCCCGTAATTTTGCTAGGAATGGCCTCATGAACCGCATATCGGCCATCGCATTCATCGAAAACCGGGATGCCGGAGACCCGCAGGCGCTTCTCGCGCAGGCCGTCGGCCGCCTGCGCGGCGAGGGTCTGCGCGTGGTTGGCGTGCTGGCGGAGGACAATGACGCCGAAGGCGCGTGCAGCGCCGGTTTCCTGCGCGACATCGCCAGCGGGCAGCGTTTTTCCATTCAGCTCGATGCGGCGCCCGCCGGTACGACATGTCACATGGATGCGTCCGGGATCGAAAGCGCCTGCGATCTGCTGCTGCCGCAACTGGCGGCGGCCGATCTCGTCGTGCTGAGCAAGTTCGGCAAGCTGGAGGCGATGGGGCAGGGGCTGTGGAGAGCGTTTGCCGCCGCCGCAGCCACGCGAACGCCGCTGCTGACCACCGTTTCATCCCGGCACGCCGACGCGTGGAGGGCCTGGGCGGCGGAAGCGGCCTGCATCGAGGCAACCATTCCGGCCGTCGAGCGATGGTGGACGGCGATGCGCCCATCCGCCCCGGGCGGCGGAGACTTCTGAAACAGGGCCGCCGCCGGACATTCAACCAATGCCCGGCGGCGGCGAAAGCCGTCAGGCGGCCATGCGGCCGCCGCGATGCCCTTCGGCCGCCGCGCCAAGCTGGAACTGGCCGAGCAACTGGTTGAGGGCGCGCACTTCCGTCGCCAGCGAATGACTTGCGGCGGTCGTTTCCTCCACCATCGCCGCGTTCTTTTGCGTGTCCTGATCCATCTGGTTGACGGCGGTGTTGATCTGCTGCAAGCCCGACGACTGTTCCTGCGCCGCTTCCACGATGGCGCTGACGTGCTGGTTGATCTCCTGCACTTCCGCGACGATCACATCCAGCGCCTTGCCGGTATCGCCGACGAGCTGAACCCCTTCGCCGACCTGCTGGTTCGAGGTGGTGATGAGCGCCTTGATTTCCTTCGCCGCCTGCGCGGAGCGTTGCGCCAGCTCGCGCACTTCCTGCGCCACCACCGCAAAGCCCTTTCCGGCTTCCCCGGCGCGGGCCGCTTCCACGCCCGCGTTCAGGGCGAGAAGATTGGTCTGGAAGGCGATCTCGTCGATGACGCCGATGATGTTCGAGATCTCGTTCGAGGATTTCTCGATCCGCTCCATGGCCACCACGGCCTGCCGCACGACATCGCCGGAGCGTTCCGCCCCCACGCGGGTCCGCGCCACGAGCTGTCCCGCCTCGCGGGCGCGGCGGGCGGCGTCCTTCACGGTGGTCGTGATCTCTTCGAGGGCCGCGGCGGTTTCTTCCACGGCCGCCGCCTGCTGCTCGGTGCGGCGCGCGAGATCGTCGGCCGCCGACTTGATCTCGTTGGCGCCCGCATCGATGCCACGGGCATTGTCCGACACGCGCACCAGCGCATCCTGCAATTTCCCGGCGGAGCTGTTGAAATCGTTGCGCACCCCGTCCAGCTGCTCGACGAAGGGCTGGTGGATGCGGCAGGAGACGTCGCCATCGGCGAGCCTCGACAGCGCATGCGCCAGGCTGTCGACGGCGAACTTGATATCGGCCGCTTCCCTAGCCGCATTGCGTTCGCGGGCGACGCGCTCCTGTTCGCTGAGGCTGCGATTGGAATCCGCCTCCTGCTCCAGCCGCGCCTTTTCGCGGTTGTTTTCGAGCAGGACTTCGAGGGAGCGGGCGAGATCGCCGATTTCATCGGCAACCTTGCTGTCCTTCAGGGTCAGTTGCAGGTCGCCCTCGGCGATGCGGGCCGTCTCGCCGATGATGTTGGAGATGCGGCCGATGAAGCGGCGCGCGATCAGCCAGCCCGCCAGCGCCAGCAGCGCCGCCGCCGTCAGGATCGTCAGCGAGGCGTCGCGGATCATCGCGTTCAATTGCGCGAACACCGTGCTCTTGGGCACGGAGACCACCGCATACCATTTCATGTCCGGCGTCAGGTTGACGGGCGACGCGACCGCGAGCTGGACCGTGCCGTCCCCGGCGGTGATTTCCCGTTCGACGCCGGGGTTGGCGATGAGCTGGTCCCAGTCCGCGGTTTGCGCCCCGCCTTCGGAAAGGTTTTTTCCGATCAGCGCCGCATCGGGATGGCCGATGATCTTGCCCGCCGCCGTCACGAGGCTCAGGAAGCCCGTTCCCATGGGGCGCACGGCCGCAAGTGCCGCGCTCGTATCCTGAAGCGACAGGTCGAGACCGGCGACCCCGACCGTCTTGCCGCCGATGACGACCGGCTTGGAGACCGAGGTGATCAGCACGTCCTTGCCGTCGATGGCGTAAGGATAGGGCTCGATCACCACGGTTTTCCGCTGCGTGAAGGGCAGTTGGTAATAGTCGCCCGGGCCCGGCGTGGCGTAATCCGTCAGCGCCGTGGTGCTGATCTTGCCGTCGCCGCCGCGCACCCAGTAGGGAACGAAACGCCCGGTCGCATCGTAACCGTCCGCGTTGACGAAGTCGGCATCCCTGCCGTCGAAGGCGTCGGGCTCCCAGCCCGTCCACAGCGCCAGCACATCCGGATTGCTTTCCAGCATGTGGCGGATGACCTCGCCGGTTTTGGCGCGGTCGGTATCGCCGCCCTGCTTCATGGTTTCCAGAACCGAGGCAAGGCCGTTAATGATGTGGACCGTGCCGCCGATCTTTTTCTCGGATGCCAGCGCCTCGGCCTGCGCAATCTGGCGCATATGCACGAGGCTGCTGCTGCGCACATCCTCATAGGCCCGGTAAAACAGCACGGCCGAGGCCGCGATGGTCGCGACCACCCCGCAGGCCGCAACCGAAAATATATTCCGCCCAGTCGTCGACTTGAACAGCATTCGCTTCTCCACCCATCCTGTCCGGCGCCAGCCCCGTGATAGCTGCGCGCAACCTCTTCCTCGACGTGGATGTTAGGGATGCATATTTAACGAATTGCTCCAGAACCTATGTCCGGCGGTGATGAAATGCCCCGGAATTGAGCATATTTCGGCGAAAAAATGAAAGGATCGCCTATATCGTGTGCAATTTGAAACAGGCACACTTCTGGAGTGCCTGTTTCGTGGGTATGAGCCGTCAGATGAGGGCGGCGAGCAGCTTGTTGATCGAGTCCTTGGCGTCGCCGTAGAACATGCGGGTGTTGTCCTTGTAGAACAGCGGGTTCTCGATGCCGGAGTAACCGGTGCCCTGGCCGCGCTTGGAGACGAACACCTGCTTGGCCTTCCACACTTCGAGCACCGGCATGCCGGCGATGGGCGAGTTCGGGTCGTCCTGGGCGGCCGGATTGACGATGTCGTTGGAGCCGATGACGATGACGACGTCCGTGTTGGGGAAATCGTCGTTGATCTCGTCCATTTCCAGCACGATGTCGTAGGGCACCTTGGCTTCGGCGAGCAGCACGTTCATGTGGCCCGGCAGGCGTCCGGCGACCGGATGGATGGCGAAGCGCACCTGCTTGCCGTCGGCGCGCAGAACCCGCGTCAGTTCCGAAACCGGCCCCTGCGCCTGCGCCACCGCCATGCCGTAACCGGGCACGATGATCACCGAGTCCGCGTCCTTCAGCGCCGCCGCCACGCCCTCGACATCGATCGCCACCTGCTCGCCGTCTATGGCCATCTGCGGGCCGCTCGTATTGCCGAAGCCGCCGAGGATGACCGAGACGAAGGAGCGGTTCATCGCCTTGCACATGATGTAGGACAGGATCGCGCCCGAGGAGCCGACCAGCGCGC
>JBDHTA010000043.1:0-26907 GCA_039808465.1 Rhizobiaceae bacterium
CCATCCGCACGACCCCTATGTCGCAAGGCGCAAATACTGGGATCTCTACGAGGATTGCGAGCACCTGCTGCCGGAAGTGGGCGAGTTGCCGCCGGAAAAACAGGATCCGCATTCGCTGCGCATCATCCATTCCTGCGACTACCGTAACTTTACGATTACGCAAGAGGATATCCGCCGCTCGCGCCGGGCCTATTTCGCCAACATTTCCTATCTCGACGACAAGGTGGGCGAACTCATCGGCACGCTGGAGCGCACCCGGATGCTGGACGATACCTTCATCCTGTTCTGCTCCGACCATGGCGACATGCTGGGCGAGCGCGGGCTATGGTTCAAGATGAACTTCTTCGAGGGCTCGGCCCGCGTGCCGCTGATGGTGGCCGGTCCGGGCGTGGCGCCCGGCCTGCACGCAACGCCGACCTCCAACCTCGACGTGACGCCGACGCTGTGCGATCTCGCCGGGATTTCCATGGACGAGGTGATGCCGTGGACCGACGGCATCAGCCTGGTGCCGATGATGAACGGCACGCCGCGCACCGAGCCGGTGCTGATGGAATATGCCGCCGAAGCCTCCTACGCGCCGCTGGTCGGCATCCGCGAGGGCAAGTGGAAATATATCCATTGCGAACTCGACCCCGAGCAGCTCTACGACCTCGAGGCCGATCCCTGCGAACTGACCAACCTTGCCGCCGATCCGGCGCATGCGGAAACGCTCGTCTATTTCCGCGCCAAGCGCGAGGCGCGCTGGGACATGGCCCGCTTCGACGCGGCGGTGCGCGAAAGCCAGGCGCGGCGCTGGGTGGTCTACGAGGCGCTGCGCAACGGCGCCTATTACCCATGGGATCACCAGCCGCTGCAAAAGGCATCGGAGCGCTACATGCGCAACCACATGGATCTCAACATTCTCGAAGAATCGAAGCGTTACCCGCGAGGAGAATAAGATGAAAGCCCAACCCAAAGCTTCGCATTTCATCGATGGCGACTATGTCGAGGACACCGCTGGCACGGTGTTCGAAAGCCTCTACCCGGCAACCGGCGAGGTAATCGCCCGCCTGCATGCGGCAACCCCCGCCATCATCGAAAAGGCGATCGCCGCCGCCAGACGCGCCCAGCCGGAATGGGCGGCGATGAGCCCCACCGCGCGCGGCCGCATTCTCAAGCGCGCCGCCGAAATCATGCGCGAGCGCAACCGCGAGCTTTCCGAACTCGAAACGCTCGACACCGGCAAGCCGATCCAGGAAACCATCGTCGCCGACCCGACATCGGGGGCCGACAGCTTCGAATTCTTCGGCGGCATCGCCGCCACGGCGCTGAACGGCGATTACATTCCGCTGGGCGGCGATTTCGCCTATACCAAGCGCGTGCCGCTCGGCGTCTGCGTCGGCATCGGCGCGTGGAACTATCCGCAGCAGATCGCCTGCTGGAAGGGCGCGCCCGCACTGATCGCGGGCAATGCAATGATCTTCAAGCCTTCGGAAAGCACGCCGCTCGGGGCGCTGAAGATCGCCGAAATCCTCCATGAAGCCGGGCTGCCCAAGGGGCTCTACAACGTCATCCAGGGCGACCGGGAGACCGGGCCGCTGCTCGTCAACCATCCCGATGTCGCCAAGGTGTCGCTGACCGGCTCGGTGCCGACCGGCCGCAAGGTGGCGGCCGCCGCCGCGGGCCAGCTCAAGCATGTGACGATGGAACTCGGCGGCAAGTCGCCGCTGATCGTCTTCGACGACGCCGATCTCGATTCGGCCGTCGGCGGCGCCCTGCTCGGCAATTTCTATTCGACCGGTCAGGTCTGCTCGAACGGCACCCGCGTCTTCGTGCAGAAGGGCATCAAGCAGGCCTTCCTCGACCGCGTGAAGGCGCGCACCGAGGCGATCCGCATCGGCGATCCGCTCGACGAAGCCACGCAGCTCGGGCCGATGGTGTCCCGGGCGCAGCGCGAGAAGGTGCTCGCCTATATCGAGAAGGGCAAGGCCGAGGGCGCGGCGCTGGTGACCGGCGGCGGCATTCCCAACGACGTTCCGGGCGAAGGCTATTACATCCAGCCGACGATCTTTTCCGATGTGACCGACGGCATGACCATCGCCCGCGAGGAGATCTTCGGGCCTGTGATGTGCGTGCTGGATTTCGAGGACGAGGCGGAGGTGATCGCCCGCGCCAACGCCACCGAACTCGGCCTGTCCGGCGGCGTCTTCACCGCCGATCTTGCGCGCGCGCACCGGGTGGTGGACCGGCTCGAAGCCGGAACGCTGTGGATCAACACCTACAACCTCGCTCCCGTGGAAATCCCCTTCGGCGGCTCCAAGCAATCCGGCTTCGGCCGCGAAAATTCGGCAGCCGCGCTGGAGCATTATTCCGAGCTGAAGACGGTCTATGTCGGCATGGGCAAGGTCGACGCGCCGTATTGACGCCCCCGCGCCCATCCTTCGAGGAAGAACAAGAACATGCAGAATGCAGACTACATCATCGTCGGATCGGGCTCGGCAGGCTCGGCCATGGCCTATCGCCTGTCGGAAGACGGCAAGCACAGCGTGCTGGTGCTGGAATATGGCGGCTCGGATATCGGGCCGTTCATCCAGATGCCCGCCGCCCTCGCCTGGCCGATGAGCATGAAGCGCTACAACTGGGGTTACCTCTCCGAGCCGGAGCCGAACCTCAACAACCGCCGCATCACCGCCCCGCGTGGAAAGGTGATCGGCGGCTCGTCCTCGATCAACGGGCTCGTCTATGTGCGCGGCCATGCGGAGGATTTCAACCGCTGGGAGGAGCTGGGCGCGCGCGGCTGGGCCTATGCGGATGTGCTGCCCTACTTCAAGCGCATGGAGCACAGCCATGGCGGCGAGGAAGGCTGGCGCGGCACCGATGGGCCGCTGCATGTGCAGCGCGGCCCGGTGAAGAACCCGCTGTTCCACGCCTTCATCAAGGCCGGGCAGGAAGCCGGTTTCGAAACGACCGAGGATTACAACGGCTCGAAGCAGGAAGGCTTCGGGCTGATGGAGCAGACCATCCATAACGGCCGCCGCTGGTCCGCCGCCAATGCCTATCTCAGACCTGCCCTGAAACGGCCGAACGTGTCGCTGCTGCGCTGCTTCGCCCGGAAAATCGTCATCGAGAACGGCAGGGCGGTTGGCGTGGAAATCGATCGCGGCGGCAGGATCGAGGTGGTCAGGGCGGGTCGCGAGGTGATCGTCTCCGCCTCCTCCTTCAACTCGCCGAAGCTGCTGATGCTGTCGGGCATCGGCCCCGCCGCGCATCTGAAGGAGATGGGCATCGAGGTGAAGGTGGACCGGCCGGGCGTCGGCCGCAACCTTCAGGATCATATGGAATTCTATTTCCAGCAGATCTCCACCAAGCCGGTATCGCTCTATTCATGGCTGCCGTGGTTCTGGCAGGGCGTGGCGGGCGCGCAATGGCTGCTCTCCAAGGGGGGGCTCGGCGCCTCCAACCAGTTCGAGGCCTGCGCCTTCCTGCGCTCGGCGCCGGGCGTCAGGCAGCCGGATATCCAGTATCACTTCCTGCCGGTGGCGATTTCCTATGACGGCAAGGCGGCGGCGAAAAGCCATGGTTTCCAAGTGCATGTCGGCTACAACCTGTCGAAATCGCGCGGCGACGTGACGCTGCGCTCCTCCGATCCGATGGCCGATCCCGTCATCCGCTTCAACTATATGAGCCATCCGGAGGACTGGGAGAAATTCCGCCACTGCGTGCGCCTGACCCGCGAGATCTTCGCCCAAAAAGCCTTCGACGAATTCCGGGGGCCGGAAATCCAGCCGGGCGAAACCGTCCAGTCGGACGAAGAGATCGACGCCTTCCTGCGCGAGCATCTGGAAAGCGCCTATCACCCCTGCGGCACCTGCAAGATGGGTGCGGCCGACGACCCGATGGCCGTGGTCGATCCTGAATGCCGGGTGATCGGCGTCGAAGCCTTGCGCGTCGCCGATAGCTCCATCTTCCCGCATGTGACCTACGGCAACCTCAACGGCCCCTCGATCATGACCGGCGAAAAGGCCGCCGACCACATCCTCGGCCGCCAGCCGCTGCCCCGCTCCAACCAGGAGCCATGGACCAATCCGCGCTGGGCCGTCAGCGACCGCTGATCAGAGATAATCCTCCTCGCGCTGGTGGCGCAGCGCGAGGATGGTCACCGTTTCCGCGTCCTCGATTTCGAAGAGCGCCAGATAGCCGGAGGAGCCAAACGGGATCAGCAATTCCCGCAGGAAGGCGTTTTCGCCCGGCGCCTTGCGGGCGGCGAAGGGAAACGCCTTCAATCCATCCACCGCTTTCGTGATGGCCTCCAGCGCTCGCTCCGCCGCCGCGATATCCTTTTCCAGAAGAAAACCGTAAAGCAGCAAGAGATCGGCCCTTGCGGCGGCGGTATAGCGGATAGCAAAGCTCATGAACGGGCGGCTGCCTTCTTTGCCGCCAGCATGGCGCGCAGTTCCGCATGCACATCATCGGCGCTGAAATAGAGGCCAGTGCGCCGCGCCTCGTCGCGGGAGGCCAATCCTCTGGCGATGAATTCATCTTGCGTCCTGCGGATTTCGATCTGGCGGCGCAGCGATTCCTCGACGAAGGCCGACAGCGTTTCGCCTTCCCGCAACACGCTTTCGGCCGCCTCGCGGAATTCCTCGCTTACCCGCAGGGATGGAATCGTCGCTTTTTTCATGACAGATCCTTGCATTGCAATTGCGATGCATAGCTTGGCAGCTTTACCCCTTGCTGTCAAAGGCGCTTGACATAGTCTAGTATTTCTATAGATTTCTTTTATCGAACATACCGTTCGCCGTTTTCTCACGGTGCGGCGCTTGAGAGAGATATTTGCTCTCCGGGCGATGGATTCGGGATGGCTTTTTCTGTGCTGCGGCGCGGCAAACTGGAATAATCCTGACAACTCGAATCCGGATCGTTTCCATGACCGCACATCAAGCCATCGCCGAAGCGCAGACCCTCAACGACACGCTCGCCAGCCTCGATCTGGCCGGGCGGCTGGCGCTCGTCGCCGGTCTCGGCGGGCGCGCCGTCTTCACCACCTCGCTCGGCATCGAGGATCAGGTCATCACCGCCGCCATCGGCACCCACCGCCTCGGCATCGACGTGGTGACGCTGGAAACCGGCCGCCTGTTTCCCGAAACCGTGGCCCTGATCGCCGAGACCGAGGAGCGCTTCGGCCTGCCGATCCGCCGTTTTCACCCGGAGCAGGCCGATATCGACGCTTACGCCGCGCAATACGGCCTGAACGGCTTTTACGAAAGCGTCGAGGCGCGGCATGCCTGCTGCGGCGCGCGCAAGCTGAAGCCGCTGGCCAAGGCGCTGGAGGGCGCCGGCTACTGGATCACCGGTCTGCGCCGCGGCCAGTCCGGCAACCGCGCCGAAACGCCCTTCGCCGAATATGACGCCGAGCGCTGTCTCATCAAGATCAATCCGCTGGCGGATTGGGACATCGACACCATCAGATCTTATGTCGAGGCCGAAAGCGTGCCGGTCAACCCGCTGCATGCGCGGGGCTACCCTTCCATCGGCTGCGAGCCCTGCACCCGCGCCATCAAGCCGGGCGAGCCGGAGCGCGCCGGGCGCTGGTGGTGGGAAAACGACGAGAAGCGCGAATGCGGGTTGCATGTCGCTGAGGCCGCCGCCTCCTCCATCATCCGCCAATAACCGGCCGCCGCGCCGCCCTGCCGTTCCGGCAACACCGAATTCCCTGGAGTAACCGCATGTCCGATGTCCGTCCGGAACAGGAACTGAAGAACCCGCAATCCGCCAAGCCGCCGCTCGATCCGCATCTGAAGGCGCTGGAAAACGAGGCGATCCATATCTTCCGCGAGGTCGCCGCCGAATTCGAGCGGCCGGTCATGCTCTATTCGATCGGCAAGGATTCCTCCGTCCTGCTGCATCTCGCCCGCAAGGCCTTCTATCCCGGCCGCGTGCCCTTCCCGCTGCTGCACGTCAACACCGGCTGGAAATTCAAGGAGATGATCGCCTTCCGCGACGAGATCGTCAAACGCTACGATCTCGACCTGATCGAGCACATCAATCCGCGTGGAGCCGCCGAAAACATCACGCCGTTCAGCCATGGCTCGGCGCTCTATACCGATATCATGAAGACGGAAGCGCTGCGCCACGCGCTCGATGCGGGCAAGTTCGACGCCGCCTTCGGGGGCGCGCGCCGCGACGAGGAAGCCTCCCGCGCCAAGGAACGCATCTATTCCTTCCGCACGCCCGACCACCGCTGGGATCCGCGCAACCAGCGCCCGGAACTGTGGAACATCTATAACGGCATGATCCGCCAGGGCGAGAGCGTGCGCGCCTTCCCGCTCTCCAACTGGACCGAGGTGGATATCTGGCGCTACATCCAGGCGGAGGATATCCCGCTGGTGCCGCTCTATTACGCCGCAAAGCGCCAGTATGTCGAGCGCGACGGCATGATGGTTCTGGCCGAAGATCCGCGCCTCGAACTGCTGCCCGGCGAGGTGAAGCAGGAAGGCATGATCCGCTTCCGCACGCTCGGCTGCTTCCCGCTGACGGGGGCGATCCGCTCGCAGGCCACGACGCTGGACGAGGTGATCGCCGAACTGGAAATCGCAACCGTATCGGAACGGCAGGGACGCGCCATCGACCGCGACCAGTCCGGCTCGATGGAAAAGAAGAAGCGCGAAGGATATTTCTGAGATGAACGCCCCGCAGACCGCAAACCTCGCCATGCTGCCCGACGCGCACCCCGTTTCCACTGCCGCCCGCGATTCGCGCCCGCTGCGCCTCATCACCTGCGGCAGTGTCGATGACGGCAAGTCGACCCTGATCGGCCGCCTGCTGTGGGACACCAAGGCGGTGAAGGAAGACCAGGCCGCCACCCTGCAACGCGACAGCGGCAAGCAGAACGATCTCGGCCTGCCCGATTTCGCCCTGCTGCTCGACGGCCTTCAGGCCGAGCGCGAACAGGGCATCACCATCGATGTCGCCTATCGCTATTTTTCCACCGGGCGGCGCTCCTTCATCGTCGCCGATACGCCCGGCCATGAGCAATATACCCGCAACATGGCAACCGGCGCTTCCACCGCCGATCTCGCCATCCTGCTGGTCGATGCCCGCGTCGGCATTCTGGAGCAGACCCGCCGCCACGCCACCATCGCCGCGCTGATGGGCATTCGCCAGTTCGTGCTGGCCGTCAACAAGATCGACCTCGTGCATTACGACCGCGCCGTGTTCGAGCGCATCTCGCACGAATTCCGCGAGATCGCGCTGTCGCTCGGCGTCAAGCAGGTCACCGCCATTCCGATGTCGGCGCTGAAGGGCGAGAACGTCGTCTATGACGGCCGCGCCGCGATGGGCTGGTATGACGGCCCGACGCTGGTGGAGGCACTGGAGCTTGCCACCGTCCGCTCGGCGCAGACGGTCGGCTTCCGCCTGCCGGTGCAGCGCGTCTCGCGCCCCGGTGAAAGTTTTCGCGGCTATCAGGGCACCGTCGCGGGCGGCTCGGTGAAGCCCGGCGATTCTGTCGCCATCCTGCCGTCAGGCATGGTCGCCAACGTCACGCAGATCGTCACCTTCGATCTGGTGCGCAACGCCGCCGTCTCTGGCGACGCCATCACGCTGGTTCTCGACCGGCAGGTTGACGTGTCACGCGGCGACATGATCGTTTCCTTGGACAGCCAGCCGCAGGTCGGCCTTGCCTTCGACGCGCAGATCGTCGCCTTGCAGCCGGAAGGCATCCAGCCCGGCAAGCGCTACTGGCTGAAAAGCGGTTCGCGCCGCCAGCGCGTGACCGTCGAGCCGGTGACGCTGCTCGACCTGAAAAGCGGCGCATGGAACGCCGCCACCGCCCTGCCGATGAACGCCATCGGCAAGGTGCGGCTTTCCTTCGAGGAAGCGGCGATCTTCGACCCTTACGAGCAGAACCGCGCCACCGGCGCCTTCATCCTGATCGATCCCGACACCAACAACACGGTGGCGGGCGGCATGGTGACGGGCAAGCGCAACAGCCTCGACGGCATCCACCGCGAAGGCAACCGCGTCATCCTCTCGCTTCCCGCCGATCTGGCCGATCAGATCATGGCCAGCGAACTCTTCGCCAACCGCCGCGACGAGGCCGAGATCAAACGCCTGACCGCCGCCGAAGCCGCGCAGTTCTGGAACGACGCGGCGAGCGATATCTGAGACGCGAAGAGGGGCCATATCGGCCCCTCAGATTGCTGACAAACCGCCTTGCCTTCAACGGCGTCACCCTCGGGCTTGGCCCCGAGGGTCTATTGCGCGTTCCAAGCCACTGACGTTGATGGATAGTCCTGCGTGTCTCGATGCCCGGCACAAGGCCGGGCATGACGAAAAAGAGGCTTGCAGCGCCTCTTCCGCTTTGAAAAGACGGATCTCAATTCCGCCCGAAATCATCCTCGAAGCGAACGATATCATCCTCGCCGAGATAGGAGCCGGTCTGGATTTCGATCAGTTCCAGCATGATCTTGCCGGGATTTGCAACGCGGTGCACCGCACCCAGTGGAATATAGGTCGACTGGTTTTCCGACAGGTGGAAATTCTTGTCGTCGATATCGATCTGGGCGCTGCCGCGCACCACGATCCAGTGCTCCGAGCGATGGAAATGCTTTTGCAGCGACAGTTTCTTGCCGGGCTTGACGAACAGCCGCTTCACCTGAAACCGGTCGCCGACCAGAAGATGCGTGTAGCCGCCCCAGGGGCGATAGACGGTGCGGTGCTCTTCCGCCAGCCTGGCGGTGGCGGGCTTTTTCATCAGGGACTTGACGATATTGCCGACCTGCTGCGCCTCCGACAGTTTTCCGACATAGAGCGCATCGTCGGAGGCGATGATGGTGAGATCGTCCACGCCGGAGACGGCCACATGCAGCCCCTCCGTCAGAACCAGCGAATTGCGGGTGTTGTGCAGGCTGACAGGGCCGCGTGAGACATTGCCCTCCCCGTCGGCGTCGCCTTCCTTCCACACCGTATCCCATGAACCGAGATCGGACCAGTGGAAGGGCGACGGCACCACGGAGGCAAGCTGCGTCTTCTCGAAGATGGCGTAGTCGACCGAGATATCCGGCGCCTGCTCGAATTCCTTCAGGCCGAGGCGGGTGAAATCAAGATCGCGCCTGGCGGCCGCGACGGAGGCTTCGGCCGCCGCCAGCACCTCCGGCGCGAATTTGCGGCATTCGGCCAGAAACACATCCGAGCGGAACAGGAACATGCCGGAATTCCAGTAGAAATTCCCGGTCGCGATCATGTCGCGGGCGGCTTCCTCCTTCGGCTTTTCCACGAAGCGGCGGATGGTGAAGGCGCCGCTGTCTTCCGGCTCACCCGCCTCGATGTAGCCGAAGCCGGTGGCGGGCTCGGTCGGCTTGATGCCGAAGGTGGCGAGCTTTCCGGCGCTTGCCGCCCGGCAGGCCGTTTCCACCGCCTGCCGGTAGGTTTCGTCCGCGCCGATATTGTGATCGGAGGCGACCACATGCACCAGCGTCTGTCCGTCACGGGCGGCGATCAGCGTCGCGGCGGCAATGGCGGGCGCCGTGTTGCGCGCCACCGGCTCCAGCACGATATCGGCAAGCTCGACGCCGCATTCCAGCGCCTGCTCGGCCACGAGAAAACGGTAATCGGCATTGGTGATGACGACGGGCCTGCGATAGCACGCCGGATCGGACAGGCGCTGCAAGGTCATCTGGAACAGGCTGAGTTCACCCGTCAGCGCCAGAAATTGCTTGGGGCGCTGCGACCGCGACATCGGCCAAAGGCGCGTTCCCTTGCCGCCAGCCAGCACGACCGGCGTGATCAGAGTCTCGTTCACTTGCAGTTCCTTTCAGGCTTTCCGCGCAGGGCGCGGACGCTCGGCATGTTTTTGCTGCAATGTGAAGACGCCGCCCGCCATTCGTCAACGGCCAAACGCGGTTTGCCCCGGATTCCGGGGCAAAAACTGGCGGCAGGATAAATACAACCTTTCCACAAGGCCCCGCCGGAAGGCGGGGCGCAAGGGTTTTCCGGCTCAGCCCTGCTTCTGGACGGCGTCCAGCGCTTCGGCGCAATAGGACGGGCCGTTGACGCCGGGACGGTCGGCAATCGCCTGGATATCGCGGATCATGTAATCCTGACCGACGGTGATGCGTGCTTCGCACCGCAGGTAGAGCGTGCGGGCGGCGGCGCGCTTGCCCTTCTTGCCCTTTTCGGCCTTCTCGCCTTCCTTGGCGGGAACGCGAACCGTCTTGTAGGCGCCGCGCCAGGTGTAAACGGTGGAGGAGCCGCTTTCGACATCGGAAATCGGCGGGCCGTAGGCGGCGAAGAACGTACCGGCGGATTTGCCGTTCCAGCGGGCTTCGAGCGGATTGGAGGCGATGCCGCCGGTGGTGGTGCAGCCTGCGATGGCAAGCATCAGCCCGCCCATGGTGAAGATACGGAAATTCATGGTCTCATGTCCCTTGGTGGTGGCGGGCCGCGCCGCAAACATCGGCGTTTCGTCGCGGCTGTCCCGCGCCGCTCTAGCGCCAAATCGCGCGGAAGAAAATCGGCTTTCTGCGCAAATGCGCCGTCCGGCGCATGTTCTTTGCAATGTGTTGCAGCGCGGTCCGTTTCCGGAGCGTGCGGCTTGCCCGGCATCCACAGGCCGCAACGTGGCATCAGGCCGTAAATCATTCATCTTTTCAAAAGCTTGGATATGAATATCGAGCCGCTGGAATTTTTTCCGCCTTTCGGCGCATTTTTTTGACCGCCCCCGCTTGTCTATCCAAAATCGCTGGTCTATAGAGGCGCCACTGGTCACGGAGTGTAGCGCAGTCTGGTAGCGCACCACGTTCGGGACGTGGGGGTCGCAAGTTCGAATCTTGCCACTCCGACCAGTCGAAAAGCCCGCAATCGCGGGCTTTTTTCGTTTTTGCCGGTATGTCCACGACAATTGCAGCCAGCGCGCCCGCTGTGAAGGCCCTCCGAAGAGGGCCGGGCGGTGTCAGGGCAATTTGGCGCGCAATGCTTCAACCGTCTGCCCCGTGGCGGCGGCGGCGATTTCCCAGACGGCATCCGCCTTGTTCTGGGTCTGGAAGGACAGGCCGTTCTTGCCGGTGCTGCGGTCGAAGCCGAGGGCGCGGCCGGTGTTGTCGCAGATGAGATCGAGGGCGTAGAACATCTTCGTCGTATTGCCGATCTCCTTTTTGACATTCCGGAAAATGTCGCCGTTGGGCGCCGGGCTGATCTCCGAGACGAAGTTCGACATGAACATCTGCGTCACATGGAAACGATCTCCATCCTGGCCACGGATGACCTCCCCGATTTTGCAGGCGCCGAGATAGGGCATCGTCGGCAGGGCGCGAGGCTTCATCGCCTTGGGAACGCGAAGCTTGTGCGCCTTGGGCAGAAGGCTGACGATCTGGCGCGCCTCCTCGCTGCCGAGAATGGCCAGATTGCTCATCGTGATCTTCAGGATTTCCTCGGCCTTCATGCGCTTGAGGAGATCCGGCGTCAGCGAGATGAAGCGCGGGCCGTTTTCCTGCTCGCCCAGCCAGCGGTCGAGGCGGGACGTGTCGGCATTGGAGAGAACATAGCCTGAGGCGGGAGGGCGGCCAGACGGGTGCGCGGAAACGGTCTGCATTCTCAAATTCCCTTTGAATATCGGTTACGGCTTGGCGCTGTTGAAATTGTTGCGATCGAGCATCTTCAATTGCCCGATGCTTTTTCCGCTGGAGATACTCGCCATCAGATAGAGGGCTTCGACCTCGTTTTTCGTCTGGAAGTAAACGCCTGCGTCGCCGAACCGCTCATCGAAGCCCAGGCGGCGGCCGTATTTGTCGGCAAAAATGCCGACGCCGAAGAACATGCTGCTGTTTTCCAGCATCTGTTTCGGGGAATTGTAGAAATGCCTGGTCTGCGTCGAAATCTTGGCGTCGAAATTGGTGACGTAGAATTCGGCGACCGAGATCCTGTCGCCATCCTGCCGCAAGGGAACGCGGCCGATCCGGCAGGTGCCGAGATACGGAATATTCCGCAGCAGCTCAGCGAGGATCGCCTTGTGCATGCGGTGGCCGGTGGGAAGCCTGCCAGCGATCCGGTCGTGAAACGCGGTGCCGGTCTCGGCCAGCATGCCGAGCGTCTTTTCGGCCAGCTCGTTAGCCGAAACCTCGGCTTTCGGCTGCGGTTTCGGGACGGCGCGAAATCCGACGTCGGAATCGAACCAGTCTACGTATTTACCCCCGATCGCAATCATGCCCGACGGCGCGGGGGCTCTTTTCATCTCTATGGAAGCGCTGCTCATCTGTTCCCTCCTTGATATCAAAGGTTGTAAGACACAGATGTTGAAGGCCGGTTGACGGGAAGCGTCCAAGTTTAACGATCAGTCTTTTCCCGTCCCTGAAAACCGTTGATTATCAGGCCGTTATATACGCGCTCCCCATATTGCGGCCGTCACGCGGGCTCGAACTTCACCATGGTTCCGCCGCCGGTTGCCTGATCGGTCGGGAAAACCTCGACGCGAGCGACATCCACATAGACCGGAAGCGCGATCACATCATTGACGATGCGGGCGATATGCTCCGGCTGGATCGGCCGGTAGCCGTCATACAGCACGGCCTGCGCCTGATTGCCAGCGATGGAGGTGCGGTAGAGATCCGTCTGGACGCGGCCGGGCACGATCTCACTGACGCGGACGGAGGTTCCCAGCAAATCGCAGCGCAGGTTATCGCAGAACAGGCTGAGACCGGCCTTGGAGGCGCCATAAGCGCCCATGTTCGGATAGGGCGCCTGGCCGCCGCTGGAGCCGATGTAGATGAGATGGCCGCGCCTGCGCGCCACCATGCCCGGCAGCAAGGCGCGGGTGAGATGCATCGGCGCCTTGAGGTTGACGTCGATCATCGCGTCGATCTCGGCCGGGTCGATCTCCTGAAAGGGCGCCCGCGTCGACAGGATGCCCGCATTGTTGACGAGCACATCGACCTCAGCGCCATCGAGCGCTTCGGCGATGCGCGCCGTATCGCGCACATCCGCCTGAACCGGGATCGCGCCGGTCGCGGCCGCGAGTTCGGCAAGCTGCGCCTCGTTGCGGCCGATGGCGTAGACGGCAAGCCCGCGGGCGCGCAGCGCGGGCACGATGGCCTTGCCGATGCCGCTGGTGGCGCCGGTGACGACGGCAACGCGATAGGCGTCAGACATAGATATAGCCCCCGCTGATCACCACATTCTCACCCGTCGCATAGGTGTTGCGGCTGGACGCCATCATCACGATCCATTCGGCCATTTCGGCAGGTTCAGCGGCGCGGCCAAGCGCGCTCGCCTTCGCCAGCTCCGGCAGGAAGCCGAGTTCCTTGGCGCGGTCGGTGGCGAAACCGGCCGGCGCGACGGAATTGACGAGAATCTGGTCCCTGGCGCATTCCTGCGCGAAGGATTTCGTCAGGCTGACGACGGCGGCCTTGGTGGCGGCGTAATGGGCGTTTTGCGGATGCGCCTTGAAGGCGTCGACGGAGGTGACGTTGACGATGCGGCCGGTGACTTCCGGCGCGTTGACGAACTGGCGCATGTGGCGCACGGCCGCCACCATCATGTGATAGGTGCCCTTGATGTTGATGGCGTTTTCGAGATCCCAGTCCTCGTCGGTGATGTCGAGGATGGCTTTCCGCGGATAGATCGCGGCGCTGTTGACCAGCGCGTGAACGCGGCCGAGCTTGGCCGCCACCGCCTCGAAGCCGCCATGGGCGGTCTCGGCGCGGGAAATATCGGCAGCCGCCGTCGCCACCTCGGCGCCGAGCGCCTCCAGCTCCGCGGCGGAAGAGGCAAGCAGGGCTTCGTTGCGATCGATCAGGCCGATCTTCGCAGCGCCCTGCGCGATCATCAACCTGGCCGTCGTGAGCCCCAGGCCCGATGCGCCGCCGACAATGACAACAGACTGGTTCTTCACGGTTCCGACCTCGCGATTTTGATTGCTTCACGATATTTGCATGTTATCACTTATATGCTAACTTTAATGAAGCACAAGCCCTTTTTTGGATTCCGCCATGATCCCGCGCCTCGAAGCAGAACCGCGCACGCCTTCGCCGAGCGAAGCGTTCCTGCGTCATCTCGCCGGGGCGGGGTTCGAAGGCGATATCGGCATGTCGGCGGCCGAGCGCACCGTGTTCTCCACCGACAATTCCATCTATCAGGTCGAGCCCGAAGCCATCCTGTTTCCCCGCAATACCGGCGATCTCCGGCGCATCGCCATGGCTCTTTCGCGCCCGGAATTTGCCGCCGTCACGCTTGCGCCACGCGGCGGCGGCACGGGCACGAACGGGCAATCGCTGACCAAAGGCGTCGTCGTCGATTGCTCGCGCCACATGAACCGGATTCTGGAAATCGACCCGGTCCGCCGCATCGCCCGCGTCGAGGCTGGCGTCGTCAAGGACCAGCTCAACAAGGCGCTCGCCCCGCACGGCCTGTTCTTCGCGCCGGAGCTTTCCACCTCCAACCGGGCGACGATCGGCGGCATGATCTCGACGGACGCCTGCGGCCAGGGCTCCTGCCTCTACGGCAAGACGAGCAATCATGTGCTGGCCCTGCGCGTCGTGCTGGCGGACGGCACGGATTTCCTCTCCCGGCCGGTGGACGGGGCGGAATTGCAGGCCTTGCAGGCGCGCGACGACCGTATCGGCGGCATCCACCGCGCGCTCGCCCGCATCGCCACCGAGGACCGCGCCGATATCGAGAGGATATTCCCGAAGCTCAACCGCTTCATGACGGGCTACGACCTCGCCCATCTTATGCGCGAGGATGGGCGGTTCGATCTCAATGCGGTGCTCTGCGGCTCGGAGGGCACGCTGGCGATGATCGCCGAGGCGGAGCTGAACCTGCTGCCGATCCCCGCGCAGGCGGCGCTGATCAACATCCGCTATGACGATTTCAACGCGGCGCTGGAAGACGCCCGCAATCTCGCGGCCCTCAACGTCGCCTCGGTCGAAACGATCGACGAGACGGTGCTGCGGCTTGCCAAGGGCGATATCGTCTGGCCGCGCATCGCCCCCTTCTTTCCCGAGGATACGGACGGACCGGCAAACGGCATCAACATCGCCGAGGTGCTGGCCGATACGCCCGGGGAACTGGCGGCAAAGCTCTCGGCCGTCACGGCGGCGCTGGAGGGCAGCCCCTTTGCCGGACGCAAGGGTTTCACCATCACCCATGGCAAGGCGGAGATCGAGGCCGTCTGGACGATGCGCAAGCGCGCCGTCGGCCTGCTCGGCAATGTGGAGGGGCCGACGCGCCCCGTCGCCTTCGTGGAGGACACCGCCGTTCCGCCGGAAAACCTCGCCGCCTATATCCGGGATTTCCGGGCGCTGCTGGATGCGGAGGGCCTTTCCTACGGCATGTTCGGCCATGTGGACGCCGGTGTGCTGCATGTGCGCCCGGCGCTCGATCTCACCCGACCGGAGCATGCGGCGCTGGTGCGGCGCATCAGCGATGCCGTGGTGGCGCTGACCCGCAAATATGGCGGCGTGCTCTGGGGCGAGCATGGCAAGGGCGTGCGCTCCGAATATGTGCCGGAATTCTTCGGTCCGCTCTATCCGCGCCTTCAGGAGATCAAGGCGGCCTTCGATCCGCTCGGCCAGCTCAATCCCGGCAAGATCGTCGCGCCCGCGGGCAAGGCCTTGCCGAAGATCGACGAGATCCCCCTGCGCGGCACGCTCGACCGGGACATCGGAAACGAGATCCGCACCGCCTTCGACAATGCCGCCTATTGCAACGGCAACGGCGCCTGCTTCGATTTCGACGCGGACGGGCTGATGTGCCCTTCCTACAAGGCGACCCGCGACCGGCGCTTCTCGCCCAAGGGCCGCGCCTCGCTGATGCGCGAATGGCTGCGGCGGCTGGCGGAAAAGGGCGTCGATCCGCGCCGCGAGGCGGCGCGGCGGCAGCCGCTCGGGCTGGCGCGCCGGTTCTGGAACAGCCTCAACCCCGCCAATCGCGGCGATTTCTCCCATGAGGTGCGGGCGGCGATGGATACCTGCCTCGCCTGCAAGGCCTGCGCCGGGCAATGTCCGGTCAAGGTCAGCGTTCCCGCCTTCCGGGCGAAATTCCTGGCGCTCTACCATGCGCGCTACCTGCGGCCGCTGAAGGATCCGCTGGTCGCCGCCATCGAGACCACCCTGCCGCTGATGGCGCGCATGCGCCCGCTCTACAATCTCGCCGCAGGCTCCGCGCCGGGCCGGGCGGCGATGCGGCTTGCCGGGCTCACCGCCCTGCCCGTGCTTCCGCCGCTATCGCCACGCCGCGAACTTGCCCGCCAGCGCGTGCCGATTGCCACGCCCGAAGCACTGGCGCGCCTCGACGCGGCGGAGCGCGCAAAGGCGGTCGTCTTCGTGCCGGATGCCTTCACCGAGCATTTCGATCCCGAGGTTCTCCTCGACGCGGTGGAGGTGGCGCGCCTGCTCGGGCTTTCCCCCTTCGTCGCGCCGCCGCTGAAGAACGGCAAGGCGCTGCATGTGCATGGCTATCTCGCCGCCTTCGAAAGAACGGCGCGCCGCACCGCCGCCGCGCTCGACCGGCTGGCGCAAACCGGCGTGCCGCTCGTCGGCCTCGATCCGTCGATGACGCTCACCTTCCGCAGCGAATATTCCGGCACAGGCATGCGGGCGCGCGTGCTGCTGCCGCAGGAATGGCTGGCCGCCTGCCTTGACCGCCTCCTCCCGCCGCCCGCCAGCGGACGGCGAAAGCGCTATACGCTGCTCGCCCATTGCACGGAGCGCACCAACGCCCCGGCCGCCGCCGGCCAATGGAGCGCCGTCTTCGCGAGGCTGGGCGTGGATCTCGTTGCCGGGGAAACCGGCTGCTGCGGCATGGCGGGCACCTTCGGCCATGAGGCGCGCAACCGCGCCCTTTCGGAAAAGCTCTACGCGATGAGCTGGCAACCGGCGCTTGCCGCCGCCGCAACGGATGTGGTGATGGCGACGGGCTATTCCTGCCGGTCACAGGCCAAGCTGATGGACGGCAGGCGGCTGCCGCATCCGCTTCAGGTCATCCGGGCCGTTCTGGAAGAGAATGCGCCGCTTTCTTTGGAAAGGGACGCCAGGTATGATATGTGACAAATGTAAAGTATAATCCGGAGGCAGTATCGCCATGTCGGTCATCACGCAGCGCGGCAATCTTGCCGAAATCGTCGTCGCCAGACTGTCCGAGCGCATCGACTCCGGGCTTTATGCCCCCGGCGAAAAGATCCCGTCAAGCGCGCAGCTCTGCGAGGAATTCGGCGTTTCGCGCACGGTCATCCGCGAGGCGCTGACCTCGCTCAAGGTCGCGGGCCGCGTCATCGCCCGGCAGGGCGCAGGCGTCTATGTGACGGAGAAGGACGCCCGCACCCTCAATTTCGAGATCAGCCGCATCGAGGACATCCGTTCGGCGATGCAGATTCTGGAGCTGCGCCTGGGCGTGGAGATGCAGTCCGTGGCGCTCGCCGCCCAGCGCCGCACGCCCGAGGCGCTCGCCGAGATCGCCCGGGCCTTCGACCATATCGAGAACCTCGACACCAACGACGCCGAGATCGAGGCGCGGGCGGATTTCGAATTCCACCTCGCCATCGCCAAGGCGACCCGCAACCCGCATTTCCCGAGCTTCCTCGAAGCGGTGATGGGCGAGATCAATTTCGACCTCGTGCTGAAGCACAGCCAGTCCGGCCGCTCCTACAACGCCTACCTGAAGAAGATCAACCGCGAGCATGCGGCGATCCTCGCGGCAATCACGCAAGGCGACGCCAGGGCCGCGCGGCAGGCGCTGGCCGCCCATCTCGAGGAAAGCCTCAACCGCTATCGCGCCATGCTGGAGGTTCCGGCCGCAGATCCGGACAGGTGACGCCTTCGGGCGGCTAATACCCCCATCCCCTCATGATTTCCGGACCATGGTTCGCGCCCCCGCCCCGGGGCGCTCCGGACCATGCCGAACCGCCGATATATCAAGGATAGCTTGTCGATCGACGGAATTTCTTACGCAGCGTCCCGGATGGGCAGCCCTATACTCTTTTCAGTGGCAACAAGGCTTGCAGGCACTCCATACGCGCCGACGCGCGCGGAGCAAACGCCCCTGCAACAACAAGCAACAGATGCGGAGCGAACCGCATCCCACTGACGAGTTTAACGGCTTAACCAGAGGGAGCCCTTCATGGCGCATATTTCGAAATTCCTGGCGGCGACTGCCATCGCCTCTTCCCTGTTCCTCGCCCCGGCCTTCGCCGACACCATCAAGATCGGCGTCGCCGGGCCTTATACGGGCGCGAACGCCACCTTCGGCGAGCAGGTGTTCAATGGCGTGTCCGCCTATATCGGCGAAGTGAACGCGAACGGCGGCATCAACGGCAAGCAGGTCGAACTCGTCAAGGGCGACGACGCCTGCGAGCCGAAGCAGGCCGTGGCCGTCGCCAACCGCTTCGTGGATCAGGACAAGGTTCAGGCCGTGATCGGCCATTTCTGCTCGTCGAGCACGATCCCGGCTTCGGAAATCTACAACGATGCCGGTATCCTCGAAATGACGCCGTCTTCCACCAATCCCACCGTCACCGACCGCGGCTTCGACAACCTGTTCCGCGGCTGCGGGCGCGATGACCAGCAGGCGGTCGTCGCTGGCGGCTTCATCCTCGATACGCTGAAGCGGGACAAGATCGCCCTCATCCACGACAAGGACACCTACGGTCAGGGCCTGGTCGACGCGGTCAAAAAGACCATCGAGGCGCGCGGCGTCACGCCGGTTCTCTACGAGGGCCTGACGCGCGGCGAACGCGACTTCAACGCGCTGGTTACCAAGATCAAGAGCACCGGCGCCAACGCCGTCTATTTCGGCGGCCTCATTCCGGAAGGCGGCCCGCTGGTGCGCCAGTTGAAGGAACAGGGCGTCGATGTCGTCTTCGTCACCGGCGACGCCTTCGCGCAGGCCGAGCTTGTCGCCGCCGCCGGCGGCCCGGCCAACCTCAAGGACGTCTACTACTCCGCGACGCCCGATCCGCTGGCCGACCCCTCGACCAAGGGCGTTCAGGACGCGCTGACCAAGGCTGGCGTGACGCCCGCCAACTACGTGCTCTACGGCTATGCCAACGCGCAGGCCGTCGTCGCGGCGCTGAAGGCGGGCGAGGAGCTGGAAGCGCAGGCCGCCTGGCTGCGCGGCAACACGGTCGACTCCGCCATCGGCAACATCACCTGGGACGAGAAGGGCGACATCAAGGACTTCAAGTTCGTCTTCTACACCTTCGACGACAAGGGAACCCCCGTTCTCGTGAAGTAAGGGCAAACCGCCCATGCCAGCCGGGCCGCCGTCCGGCTGGCTTTTCCGTGCCCAAAATTCAGGGGGGTCCGCGTATGGATGTCTACATCCTCATCCAGCAATTGTTCAACGGCATCACGCTCGGCACGATCTACGGCCTGATCGCCGTCGGGTACACCATGGTCTATGGCGTCATCCGCATGATCAACTTCGCCCATGGCGACGTCTACATGGTCTCGGCCTATATCGCCGCGATCACCCTTGCCGTGCTTACCTTCTTCGGCGTCCAGTCCGTGCCCTTCGCGCTGATCTCGGTGCTGGTGATCACCTGCGCCATCACCGCCGTCTATGGCTGGGCGATCGAGCGCGTCGCCTACCGCCCCTTGCGCGGCTCCACCAAGCTCGCGCCGCTGATCTCCGCCATCGGCATCTCGCTGATGCTGCAAAGCTATGTGCAGATCTCGCAGGGCGCCCGCGACCAGGGCGTGCCGACCCTCATCAGCGGCGCCTTCCGCTTCGGCGACGGCGTCCATTTCGCGCAGATCACCTATATGCAGACGGTCATCCTGCTCGCCTCGCTGGTCGCCATGGGCATCCTGACCTATGTGATCAACTACACGCGCATCGGCCGCGAATGCCGCGCCACGCAGCAGAACATCCGTATCTCCGCCGTTCTCGGCGTCAACACCGACCGCATCATCTCGACCGTCTTCGTGATCGGCGCCGCGACGGCCGCCGTCGGCGGCGTGCTCGTCACCTTCAACTACGGCTCGTTCAACTTCTTCATCGGCTTCGTGATGGGCATCAAGGCCTTCACGGCGGCGGTGCTGGGCGGCATCGGCTCGCTGCCCGGCGCGGTGCTGGGCGGCATCCTGCTCGGCCTCACGGAAGCGCTGTTTGCCGGTTACGTCAGCACCGATTACAAGGACGTGTTCGCCTTCGCCCTTCTCATCACCCTGCTGTTCTTCCGTCCCTATGGGCTGCTCGGGCGGCCGGAAATCCAGAAAGTGTGAGGAGGAGAGCCATGGAAACCAACCGCATCTCCACGCTCGCCAGACAGGCGCTTCTCACCTTCACCGTTTCGCTCATCCTCTTCGGCCCGATTTCCGGGCTGGTGCTGGAAGGCTTCTCCTTCCGCAACGAGCTGACGCGCGCCGTGCTGCTGGCGGCCATCGTCACCGCCGGGCGCGTCGCGCTATCCCTGATCGGCATGACCGGCTTCGGCCGCAGGCTCACCGGCCGGGCCGCTGGCAATGGCGGCGGCGTGACGGTGATGACGGGCGACGAAAAATCCCCGGTGCTGATCCTGGCGCTGCTGTTTATCGCCGGTCTCGCCCTGCCCTTCGTCGCCGACAAGTATTTCCTCGGCATCGCCATCCTCGCGCTGATCTATTGCCTGCTCGGCCTCGGGCTCAACATCGTCGTCGGCCTTGCGGGCCTGCTCGATCTCGGCTTCGTCGCCTTCTATGCGGTCGGGGCCTATCTGCTGGCGCTCGGCTCGCAATATCTCGGCCTCGGCTTCTGGAGCGCGCTGATCATCGCGCCCTTCCTCGCGGGCCTGTGCGGCATGATCCTCGCCTTCCCCGTCCTCAAGATGCATGGCGACTATCTCGCCATCGTCACGCTCGGCTTCGGCGAGATCATCCGCCTCGTGCTCAACAACTGGCTGGATTTCACCGGCGGCCCGAACGGCGCGCCCGTGCCGCCGCCGACCCTGTTCGGGCTCGAATTCACCCGCACGGCCAGGCAGGGCGGCGTGCCGCTGCATGAATATCTCGGCATTCCCTACAGCGCCGACTACAAGTTCTGGTTCATCTACGCCGTGCTGTTCCTCATCGTCTGCCTCGTCATCTATGCCGTCGAGCGCCTGCGCGTCATGCCGCTCGGGCGGATGTGGGAGGCGCTGCGCGAGGACGAGATCGCCTGCCGCTCGCTCGGCGTGAACCACGTCTTCACCAAGCTGACGGCCTTCATGCTCGGGGCCTCGACCGGGGGTCTTGCCGGTGTCTTCTTCGCCGTCCACCAGGGCTTCGTGAATCCCACCTCCTTCACCTTCTTCGAATCCGCGCTCATCCTCGCCATCGTCGTGCTGGGCGGGCTCGGCTCGACGGTCGGCGTCATCGCCGCCGCCCTCGTGTTGACGATCCTGCCGGAATTGCTGCGCGATTTCGCCGAATACCGCGTGCTGATCTTCGGCGTCCTGATGGTGGTGATGATGATCTGGAAGCCGCGCGGCCTCGTGCGCGTCAAGCGCCCGGCCTTCTTCCCCAGCGCGGCGGCAGGCAGCGGCGGCAGCACGCCGCTTGGCGGACAGGCGGAGGCGGCGCGATGAACAGGCCTCTTCTCGACGTTCGCAACGTCACGATGCGCTTTGGCGGCATCGTCGCCAACCGCAATGTCAGCTTCGCCGTGGAACGCGGCGCGGTGACGGCCCTGATCGGCCCCAACGGCGCGGGCAAGACGACGATGTTCAACTGCATCACCGGCTTCTACCGCGCCAGCGAGGGCGAGATCGTCCTCGACGGCCGCGGCGGCCCGCAGGATATCGGCGGGCTGATGACCAGGCCCATCACCGGCGGCTCGCATCTGGTCACGCGGGCGGGCATCGCCCGCACCTTCCAGAACATCCGGCTGTTCAAGGAAATGTCGGTCATCGAGAACCTGCTGGTGGCGCAGCATCTGGTGACGGCCAACAATCTCCTTTCCGGCGTCTTCCGCACCCCGGCCTTTCGCCGGGCCGAGCGCGAGGCGGTCGACCGGGCCTATTACTGGCTCGGCGAAGTGAACCTGACCGGCGACGCCAACCGCCTCGCGGGCGAACTGCCCTACGGCCGCCAGCGCCGCCTCGAAATCGCCCGCGCCATGTGCACGAGCCCGCGGCTCATATGCCTCGACGAACCGGCGGCCGGGCTCAACCCCTCTGAAACGCGCGATCTTTCCGAGGTCATCCAGCGGCTTTGCAGCGAGCACGGCCAGACGGTCCTCGTCATCGAGCACGACATGGGGCTCGTCATGCGCATTTCCCAGCACATCGTCGTGCTCGATCATGGCGAGGTGATTTCCGACGGCACGCCGGAGCAGGTGGCGAACGATCCCGCCGTCATCGCCGCGTATCTCGGCGTCAGCGAAGAAGAGGTGGAAGCATGAGCGAGGCACGGACACCGCTGCTCGAATTTACCGGCGTGCATGCCCATTACGGCCCGGTCGAGGCGCTGAAGGATGTGAACGTGCACATCTTCAAGGGCGAGATCGTCAGCCTGATCGGCGCCAACGGCGCGGGCAAGACGACGCTGCTCTCCTCCATCTTCGGCGCCCCCCGCGCCTCCTCCGGCAAGATCCTGCACAATGGCGAGGATATTTCCCGCGTCGCCACCAACCGGATCTCCCGGCGCGGCATCGCGCTGGTGCCGGAGGGGCGGCAGATCTATCAGGAGATGAGCGTCGAGGAAAACATGATGATGGGCACGACGCCCATCGGCATGGCGCATTTCGAGGAGGACCGGGCCACCATGTTCGACCTCTTCCCGCGCCTGAAGGAGCGCCGCAACCAGACGGCGGGCACCATGTCCGGCGGCGAGCAGCAGATGCTCGCCATCGCCCGCGCCATGATGGCCCGCCCGGAGCTGATCCTGTTCGACGAGCCCTCGCTCGGGCTTGCTCCCCTCGTCGTCAAGCGCGTCTTCGAGGTGCTGGGAGAGATCGCCGCCATGGGCAAGACGATCTTCCTCGTCGAGCAGAACGCCAACCATGCGCTGAAGCTGTCGCAGCGCGCCTATGTGATGGTCAACGGCCGGATTCACCTGTCCGGCGAAAGTGCCGCCCTTCTCGACAACGAGGACGTCCGCAAGGCCTATCTCGGCCTGCACTGAACGGAAACGGCGAGGCTGCGCCGCAGCCTCGCCGCCCCGGTCATCCCCGGATATCCGTTTTCGACCATTGCTCGGCGGCGATCCAGTCGCAGAAGGCGGAGATGATCTTCACCCGCTTGTGGGCTCTGGGAACCACGAGATAGAAGCCGGGAATATCCTTCTTGTCCATGCCGTCGAGCCTGTCGATGCCGAAGGGCGCGACGAGGGTGCCCGCCTCGATATCGGCAAGCGCGTCCAGCCTTGAAACCAGCCCGACGCCGATGCCGGAAATGGCGCCCCGGCGCATCGTCGCGGCATCCTGAAACTCGATCTCGCCCGCCATTTCCAGCGACGGCAGGCCGAGATGCGCCAGCACCTTGCGCCAGAGATCGCGGGCCATGACGGGGTGAAGCAGGGTCATGCGGCCGAGATCGGCCGGTGAGGCGATCTGTTTCGCCAGTTCCGGCGAGCAGCAGATGATCTTCGGATCGTGCGTCAGCAGCCTGACGTCGTATTCCTTCCAGTTGCCGAACCCCCACTGGATCGAGACGTCCACTTCCTCGGCCGCGAAATCGCGCACGTTCACGATCGTCGTCATCCGGATATCGGCGCCGGGCATGAGCTGGCGGAACCGCTCCAGACGCTCCATCAGGTAGCGCGTGGCGAAATAGGGGCTGACATTGATGTTGATGCGGTTGCGGTAGGTCGAATTGGTGACGCGGCGGATGCCTTCGGTAAACTCGTCGAAGCCCGCCTGAATGAAATGCGAGAGGATGATCGCGTGTTCCGTGGGCTCGATGACCCGCGCCTTCCGCTCGAACAGCGGAACGTGCAGGGTGTCCTCCAGCAGCTTGATCTGCTGGCTGATGGCCTGCGGCGTGACGAGCAGCTCATCCGCCGCGCCGCGAAACGTGCCCTGGCGCATCACCGCCCAGAACGCCCGCAGCGCGTTGAGAGGCGGAAGCCGCGTGTGTTGTCCAGCCAATTCGCCCTCCCGGCAGGCGGCGTCAAACAGGGGCGGCTCCGCCTATGGCGGAGCCCGCAACGATCATATCACGGCTTTTTCCAGGAACGGACGGTTTTCCAGAACCCGCTCATAGCCGACTTCCGTGAGGTCCAGCGTGCGATATTCGCCGTAGACGATCAATTCGGAGACACCCCGCCCCGTTGCCGGTCCCTGCTGGAGCCCATGCCCGGAAAAGCCGTTGGCGAAGATGAAATTGCGCACCGCCGGATGGCGGCCGACGATCAGGTTGTGATCGAGGACGTTGAAATCGTAATGCCCCGCCCACTGGTTCACCACCTTGATCGCCTCGAACTGGGGCGAGCGTTCGGCAAGCGCGGGCCAGATGATCTCCTCGAACTCCTCGTAGCGCGGCTCGAAATCGTCCCAGTCGGCGGCGGGGTCTTCCACCGGCGGGCATCCCGTCAGGAAGAAGCGGCCTTCGGGGCGGCAGAAGACGCCGGAGGGATCGACCATCAGCGGCAACCGCCCCTGGTTGACGCCAGCGGTTCCCTCGGGCGTATCGGCGCAGTCGAAGACGAACAGGGTGCGCTTGCGCGGCTCGACCGGAATATCGAGCCCGGCCATGCGGGCGGTGAGCGCCGCGCGCGGGCCCGACGCGTTGACGATCGTACCGGCTTTGACCACAGCGCCGGATTTCAGCGTCACCGACGTCACGCTGCCGCCATCGCGGCCGATGGCCACGGCTTCGTCGGTGACGTAATCGACGCCGAGCGAGCGGGCCTTGTTCCTGAAGCCGTACATCAGGCCGGTATTGTTGAACCAGCCCTCGCCGGAGCGGCCGTAGGAGGCCAGCTCGATATCGGCGACATTGAGATGCGGAAAGGCGTTCGCCAGCTCGTCGCGGTTCCACAGCACGACATCGGCGCCGCAGGCGATCTGCACGTCGTGGTTCTCCTTGAGAACCTGCACCTGTTCCGGCGTGTTGGCGAGGAACAGGTAACCGCCGGAATGAAAGCCGAGATCGGGCCTGTCGTCGCCCACCTGCATCATCTCGCCGAAATTGCGGATGACTTCGGAGCCGTACTGGCTGATCTTCACGTTGATCCGGTTGGAAAACTGCGTGCGGATCGAGGAGGACGACAGCGATGTCGCCGCCTTCAGATAGGTCGGATCGCGCTCGATCACGAGGACCGAGCCGCCGAAATCGGGATTGGCCGCGAGATAATAGGCGACGGCGGAGCCGATCACCGCGCCGCCGACGATGACCACATCATACTGGTCCTTCATTTCGATGCCTCATCGTCCGGATGACCGATATCGACGAACCATCCGCCGAGATAGAGGGTGGACGGCGCCTTCGGATCGAGCGGCGGCTTTTCCGCCTCGACCTTGCTGCGGAACTGCTCCGTATTGTCCTGCGGCACGTAGCCGAGGTGACCGGCCCGGGAATTGTCGACCGGCTTCACGGCATTGTCGGAAAGGCCGAAGCTGATCGTGTGGCCGACGCGCGGGGCGGTCAGGCTGTCGGTGACGAGGCGGATGCAATCCTCGAAGGACAGCCAGGACCAGAGCATGCGCCGGTCGGCCGGTTC
Source organism: Rhizobiaceae bacterium (assembly GCA_039808465.1). Classification (GTDB taxonomy): domain Bacteria; phylum Pseudomonadota; class Alphaproteobacteria; order Rhizobiales; family Rhizobiaceae; genus Metarhizobium. The sequence goes on from JBDHTA010000043.1 coordinate 25,587, forward strand.
CGGGAAGGAGGAGAAGATGCGCAGGCACACGCTTTCCAGCCCGAACTTGTCCCAGTAGAAGCGGCTGAGCGCCTCCACGAAGCACTTGGAAACGCCGTAGAGGCTGTCGGGGCGCACCGGCGCGTCCGTGTCGATATGGGCATCCAGCGTGTGATAGCCGATCGCATGCACCGAGGAGGCGTAGACGACGCGCCGGACGCCGTGTTTGCGGGCGGCCTCGTAAATGTGGTAGCTGCCGCGGATATTGGCGTCGAGGATATTTTCCCACGGGCTTTCCAGCGGAATGCCGCCGAAATGCACGATGGCGTCGACGCCCTCGACCGCCTTCGTCACGGCAGCTTCGTCGGCGAGGTCGAAGACCATCGCCTCCTCGTTCGGTTGCAGATCCTTGACTTCATTGACGTCAGCGAGGCGCAGGCGGTCCGCCAGCGGCGCAAGGCCCCGGCGCAGCTCCGTGCCGAGACGGCCAGCGGCGCCCGTGATCAGAATGGTGTTGTAGGGTTTGGACATGCTTGCTTCCAATCAGAATTCGAGCTTGGCGACGGCGGCGGCGATGCGCTTCACCGCCTCCGCCAGAACCTCGTCGGAGGTCGCGGTGGAAATGCGGAAGAAGGGCGACAGGCCGTAGGCCGTGCCCGGAACCGCCGCCACATGCCCCTCGTCGAGCAGGTATTTCGCGACCGCCACATCGTCTTCCAGCGTCTGACCGGACGGCGTCTTCGCGCCGATCAGCGCGGCGCAGCCGATATAGGCGTAGAAGGCCCCTTCCGGCGGATCGAGGCTGAGAGCATTAATCTTCGCGATGCCGTCGACCACGAGATCGCGCCGCCGCTCGAACGCCGTGCGGAATTCGCCGACGCAATCCTGCGGCCCTTCCAGCGCCGCCTGCGCCGCAATCTGAGCCGGGGCGGAAACGGAGGTGCAGGACTGGCTCTGGATCGTCGCCATCGCCTTGATCAGATCCCGGGGACCGGCGGCATAGCCGACGCGCCAGCCGGTCATGGCATAGGCCTTCGACATGCCGTTGACGATCAGCGAACGGTCGCGCAGTTCCGGGCAGGCTTCGCCGAAGGAGACGAATTTGCGCCCGTCGAAGATGATGTGCTCGTAGATTTCGTCCGAGAGGATCATCACCCTCGGATATTTCGCCAGCACCGCGCCGAGCGCCTGCAACTGCGCCTCGCTATAGACCGCGCCGGAGGGATTGCCCGGCATGTTCAGGAACAGCCAGCGGGTCTTTTCCGTCAGCGCCGCTTCCAGCACCTCGGGCGTCAGGCGGAAGCCGCTGTCGGCCGGGCAGGCTGGCGTGACCGGCACGCCG
>JBDHTA010000044.1:0-26897 GCA_039808465.1 Rhizobiaceae bacterium
CGTAACGCTCGTCCAAATCCCAAAAGCCTGGCTGCTCACGCATTATCCATTCCCTGCAAATCACTCAACCCGGATTGAACCAGAAAACTCGCGAAACAGGGAGGTATTTCGAGGCGTCCAGCTGGTTCACTCAAATGATAAATCCGTGGGACCAGTACCGGGCTGCGAGAAATATGGTCTCTGAACGTATTTCAGAAATTCGAAAGCAATTCCCGGAAAAAAAGCTCAGCTTCTTGGCTGTCGGGCATTCCTTGGGAGGGGGCCTTGCGCGCCACGTGGCAACTTCATTTCCCTGCTTTTCCGCGATAGCGTTTAACTCTTCCTTTGTGTCAAACAATTTTCGATTGAAAGACCCTTACAAGCCCCAGATCATAGATATCTTTGAGAAAGAAGACCCGCTGTCCCGCATTTCACTTCGCTTAACCCCTGAGTTTTTCTTTTCAATCAACTCCGGGCATCAGTGGTATCGTATGCGCAATGTTGCAAACATGGATGGTCAACACGGGATATTCCGTGCCGCTGCCGCTATGGCGCGTATCCCGGTATTTTGCATGAAAACAAACAAAGCGTGTCAGATTAACAGTACGGCAACGCTCTCCAATGGCCGAGACGATCTCGGCCATGCGACGGATCTTCAGGGAGTCCAGAAGCTTCTTTGCCAAGCGGCCCCGCTCACTGTAAAGAATGAACAAGAACTCTGCAAATAGATGTGCGGTCGATGGCCCCCAACAGGGGTTGCGCTTACGGCAACCATTCAACTTTTCGGCCCGTTAAACGCCCTTCCTGTTGATCGTGATTTGGGGGGTCAGTCAGCTTGCCGTCAACGTTCAGATCGAGTTTGTCGCCAACATGGTTTCTTGACTCAATAATGGCTGCTAGCGCGCTTTCCCTGTCACTGCAGCGTCGGACTGCCCACAGCGATAAAACGCGCCTGACGGGCTTCCTTGCCCCGAAGAAACGACAACCCTAATCCAGTGTACCATTGCGCGACGCGGAGAAAGTTTTTGAGCAGCACGGGATCGTCAATGCACCGCACCGCCGCATGCGTCGATAGCGCGTCGCCAAGCGAGATGAAGGCGATGGCGTCGGCCATGCTGTTGCATCCGGCCGCCTCGATGCGGGCAATTATCTCGGCAAAGCCGTCCTGAACATCAAGGCCGTATGAACGAATGAACCACGACCACATCGAACGGCGCGGGCTTGCTGGTCCCAGCCTCGATCATGCGCTGGAACTCGGGGCGGCGATCATTGGTGGCCGATGCGCCGGGTTCGATGAAGGTTTCGACCAGTTGCAGGTTGCGCGCCTCACAATAGGCTTCGCCCTGCCGCTTCTGGTCGGGGATGGAAACGTCATGCTCGGCCTGCCGCGCCGTCGAGACGCGCAGATAAAGGGCGGCGCGTAGCGTCACCCGATGCTGGGATTCGCCATTGCTCGAAGTTGTCATGGGGCTTCTCCCGACAAAAGGCGCTGTGCGGTCGCAACAGGCAGATACAAGGTATTGGGCCGGTCAGTCAGCGGCGTGAAACCGAAGGCGGCGTAGAAAGCCGCAGCCTTCGCGTCGATGGCGTCGGCGAATATGGCGTGAGCGCCTATTGGCGCTTCGGCGACGGTCCTGATCGCGTCGAACAGCAGCGCCTCGCCGAGTCCTAGCCCGGCATAGGACTGATCGCGGCCAAGCCAACCGATCAACACGGCCGGGACAGTCGGATAGCGCGGCAACCGGCTCGCAAGCGGTTCGGGCACGGCGGTCAGCGGCACGTTGCTCGATGACAGCGTGTAGAAACCCGCGCTCCTGTCGGTTTCAAGATCACGAGCGACAAAGCAGGTCGCGTATCGGCGCTTGATATCCTGCGTGACCGCCTCGCGGAAATAGCGGTCTATCCGCTCGTTGCCGCACGAGAACGTTTTGCGCTGGTGAGCCTTGGTCAGCGCCTCTATCGCGAACCTTGCACTCACCGGGGCGCGATCAGGTCGGCATGGCGCTTCGCCGCGCGAGCCAACCGGGCGTTGGGCGCGGGCGGATCAATCAGCGCCTTCGCAAAGCGCACCTGATCCTCGGTCGCCAGACGCAGCACGTCGGCGTCCTCGACTGTGCGGCGGGCATCCTCGCCTGCCGTGGCGATGAGATAGCCGGTCAGTGTCATACCGCGCAGCTTGGCCGCGCGTTGCATCTGCTCGTAGACACGGACGGGAACGCGCGCCTCAAGGCGGGCGGTTTCCACTTCGCTTGCGGGTTTAGGCATGGCTGAACTCCTTTCCTTCGTTATATACGGCATATTGCCGGTTTTATCAAGGATCGGATATGCCGAACAGTTCATCGAACAGATCGCCGAACCATCGCTCGAACACCTCGATCTCGACTTCCGTAACCGGAACGGGATCGGGCCAGTCGTCGGTCACGGTCCATGTGTTGAGGTCATGTTTGGGCGGCCTGCCGGGGATCGGCCAAGGGTAGCCTAGTAATTCCTCAAGCTGCTCCGACGCCGTAGGTGGTCGTTTGGTGCGCCGGGAACGGGATGCCGGCTCCGGCTTCTCATCCTCGCTGCGATCAATAGTCATCGAGGAAATCGAACTCATTGTGCGGACGCTGCCGCCAACCGGCGGGATTGGCAACCCAGCGGTTAATGTCGGATTCCTTCCATCCTGCGCCGTTGGTGCTGATCTTCAGTTGGGCTGGAAACGTGCCCTCCTTGATCTTGCGATAGATGGTGGACCGCGACAGGCCGGTGCGGGAACGAACTGTGTCAAAGCGGATGATACGGTCTGGTTGACGCATGGCTGCGCGGCCTCCTGCTAGTCGTTTCTGACAATTGCAGAGACCAGACAGAGCAACGATTTATCGCTGTGCAAGAGTTATTTACCATTCGTAGTAGTGTGGCGTAGAAACGGCGGTAAATAGGATGGTTCTACAGTTCACCGTCTCGCCCTCACGACGCCTCTTAACGTAGGTAAAGGCGAGTTCCGGTCCCATCAGGTGGCAGAGGGCGAGGCCCGCGGCGAGCTGGGTCTTGCCGTTCTTCCGGGCCATCGAAAGGACGGCGGTGCGCACCGGCCGCCGCCCTTCGACGTCCTCGGCATAGACGGCTTCGATGAAATCGCGCTGCCACGGCCGCAACGTCATCGTGGTGCCGGCGAGCTTACCGGCCGTGATCGGCAAATCCTCAAGAAAGGCGATCACGCGGCCGGCGCGGGACAAGCCCGGCTCTTCCCACGGCTTCACCTGCCGAACTTCGATCTTGCCGCGCTGTGAAAGCGCCTTCGCTCCAATGCCTCTAACCGCCATTATGCAACCCCAAAATCATCAGCTTCATCAATAGCTTGAGTACCTGAAACTAAGTATATTCCGCTCTCCCACGTCGGTCCGGGACCAGAGCCATTTTCGTGATTTGACCCGCCCCCGCCTCTGTGCCAAGCATCCGAAGTGTCGAATGGATTGCCGTTCACATCGAAACCTTTGATCTTCCGAGCGAACGGTTTCTTGTGCTGCCGGTCGTTCGCTGCCGTCTTCTCGTTGTGGCAGCGCTCGCACATGGACATAAGGCCATCGAGCGGCGGGAAGGGATCGCCTCCGGCGTTGATCGGCGTTACGTGGTCAACCGCATTGGCAACCGTAACGGTGCCCCGCGCATGGCACGGCTCGCACGTCGGCTTGTCCGCGGCGCCGCTCATCAGGCGTTCTCGTATCGATGGAGCCCCGGAGGGGGAGGGGATTTGCCCGCGCCGCCGCTTAAAACTCTTCCCAGTTTTCCTCGACGGCAAGGGCGGTGTTGCCGCGCACGGCAGGGCGGGATGGCGCGCGGGGTGCCGCGGCCGGTTTTGCCGGGGCGTTGCGGCGCGGAGCAGGCGCTGCGGCGGCGGCGCGGGGGGCGTTGCCGGTCTTGAAGCTGGAAACCAGATGGGCGAGCCGGGTCGCTTCCTCCAGCAGCTTTTCGGTGGCCGCCGAGGTTTCCTCGACCATGGCGGCGTTCTGCTGGGTGATCAGATCCATGTTGCTGACGGCGGAGTTGATGTTGGCGATGCCGCTTGCCTGTTCTTCCGCCGAGCGGGCGATGGAGGCCATGTGATCGTTGATGGCGCGCACCTGCTCGCCGATGCCGCGCAGCGCGTCGCCCGTGCCATGCACCAGTTGCACGCCGCGCGTCACATCGGCGGAGGAGCGGCCGATCAGCTCCTTGATTTCCTTGGCGGCGGTGGCGGAGCGCTGGGCAAGCTCGCGCACTTCCTGCGCGACCACGGCGAAGCCCTTGCCCTGCTCGCCCGCCCGGGCCGCCTCGACCCCGGCATTCAGGGCCAGCAGATTGGTCTGGAAGGCGATTTCGTCGATGACGCCGATGATCTGGGTCATGCGCCGCGAGGAATCCTCGATGTCGCTCATGGCGCGCACGGCGTCGTCTACCACGGTGCCGGATTTTTCCGCCTCCGCCGCCGATTGCATGACGATGGTCTGCACTTCGCGGGTGCGGGTCTGCGCCTCGCGGGAAATGGTGCTGATCTCGTCCAGCGCGGCCGCCGTTTCCTCCAGCGTCGAGGCCTGCTGCTCGGTGCGCCTGGCCATGTCGCTGGTGGCGGCGGAAATTTCCCGGGACTGGCCGCTGACATGGCGCACCGCCTGGCCGATATCCTGCATGGCCGTGCACAGGCTGTCCAGCGAGGCGTTGTAATTCGCCTTCAGCGCGTCGAAATCCGCGGCCAGCGGCGCGTCGATCGGCGCGGTCAGGTTGCCTTCGGCGAGCGTGCCGAGCGCATGGGCAAGGGCGGAAAGGGCGGCGTCCTGCTCGTGCTTCAACACTTCGCGCTCGGCCTCCGCCTTGGCGCGCTCCTGCGCGAGAACATCGAGATAGACGGAAATTGCATAATCCATGTCGACCATCGCCGCCTTGATGACGGCGGAAATGTCGTCGCCCAGCTTGTCGGCCTTGCCGCGGGTGAAGAAGCCCTTCAGTTCATGGGTGATGATCGCCCGGACGATATTTTCCAGAATGAGCGCATAGCCGCCGATATACCAGCGCGGCTCAAGCCCGAGCCGCGCATGGACGCGCCCGACGGTGGAAACGGCATCGACATAATCGGCGTCGAATTTCGCCGAGGCGATGGTTTTCCAGTGCATGATCTGCCGCTGCTTGGCATGGTCCACATGCGCGTCGCTGGCAAAGAAACGGGCGGTGTCGGGATGCTTTTTGACGCGGGCGTAAAACGTGTTCAGCGCGCCGTCCAGCGTGGCGGTGATGGTGTCCTGCTGGCCCGCCAGCGCCTGTTTCTGCGCCGTCGTCATGCCGACGAATTCGAGTCTGTCGTTGAGGGTCGAGGTCTTGGAAGTCTGATCGCGCATCGCCATGTCTCTTGGAACGGGCCGCGCCTGACGCCTCCATGCGGCGGCTTCGCTACCCCTTGGTTGATTGGGCGTTGACCTCTGACCGGCAGTGCTGCCTCTTTTGGCCCACACTGCAAGAAATAACGGGCCACGCTTAACAATCGATTAAGCTTGATGGGAAATTGCGCCGGGGCGCGGGCGAACCGAAACCCTGCGCCGCCACCTTGACACGCAAGCCGCCGTTTCGCTTATCTCTCTTCAAGACAGAGAGGACGGCGGCAGCCGGAAACGGGGGAAACACCATGCGCGATTTCATGCAGCCGGGCCGGTCCCTGGCCGTGGCCGATAACGGGATGGCGGCGACATCGCATCCGGCTTCGACGCTGGCCGCGCTCGATATCCTGCGCGCGGGCGGCAATGCGGTGGATGCGGCGGTGGCGGCGGTTGCCGTGCAATGCGTGGTCGATCCGCATTCCACCGGCATCGGCGGCGATTGCTTCGCGCTGTATGCGCCCGCCTCCGGCCCGGTCGTGTCGCTGAACGGTTCCGGCTGGGCGCCCGCCGCCGCAAGGCTGGATGTCTTTCAGGAGCGGGGCATCGCCGAAATTTCCGAAACCTCCGTGCATTCGGTTACGGTGCCGGGCGCAATCGACGCCTGGTGCCGTCTGGTGTCCGCCCATGGCCGTCTCGATATGGGACGGGTGCTGGAGCCCGCCATCGGCTATGCCGAAAAGGGGTTTCGCATCACGCCGCGCGTCCATCTCGACTGGGAGCGCTATCAGGACCAGTTGAAGGCGCATCCGCATACGGCCGGACATTATCTTCCGGGCGGGCGCGTGCCCGCCATCGGCGACCGCATGGCCAATCCGGCGCTGGGCGCGACGCTGCGGGCCGTGGCCGAGCGCGGGCCGGACGCCTTCTACAAGGGCGCGGTCGCCGAGGAAATCGTTTCGGTGCTGAAGGCGGCGGGCGGCTTGCACGAGGAGCAGGATTTCTCCGAATTCTCCACCTTCTTCACCACGCCGATCGCGGCGGATTATCGCGGCCACACCCTGCTGGAATGCCCGCCGAACGGACAGGGGCTGGCGGCGCTGATCATCGCCCGGCTGCTCGAAGGCTTCGACCTCGCCGGCAGGACGCTGACCGAGGCCGACCGCGTGCATATTCTCGCCGAAGCCTCCAAGGCGGCCTATGCGCAGCGGGACGCCATCGTTGCCGATCCGGACGCGATGACGGCGGATCTCGATCACATCCTCTCCGATGCCCATATCGATTCGCTGCGCGCCCGCATCCGCATGGAAAAGGCGAGCGAAGCCCCGGACTGGGATCTGCCCGTTCACCGCGACACCGTCTATGTCAGCGTGGCCGATGGCGAGGGCAATGCCATGTCGCTGATCAATTCGGTGTTCTGGGCCTTCGGCAGCGGCGTCTACGCGCCGCGCTCCGGCGTGCTGCTGCAAAATCGCGGCATGGGCTTTTCGCTGAGGGAGGGCCATCCGAACGTGATCGCGCCGCGCAAGCGCCCGTTCCACACCATCATTCCGGCCATGCTGCAAAAGAACGGCCGGGCGGTGATGCCCTTCGGCGTCATGGGCGGGCAATACCAGTCGGTCGGCCATGCGCAGATCCTCACCGGCATGCTGGATCGCGGGCTCGATCCGCAGCAGGCGAGCGAAGCCCCGCGCAGCTTCGCCTTCGAAGGCGTGCTGTCGCTGGAAACCACCTGGAGCGCGGCGGTGAAGGCCGATCTGGAGGCGCGCGGCCACAAGGTCGAATGGGCCGACGAGCCGCTCGGCAGTTGCCAGGCGATCTGGATCGACCATGAACGCGGCGTCCTGCTCGGCGCCACGGATCACCGTAAGGACGGCATTGCGCTCGGTTATTGACCGGAAAGGGTTTTCCATGATGGGTATCGGTGAAATGATCTGGCGCGGCGTCGTCATCGGCCTTGGCGGCACGGTGCTGATGGACCTCTGGGCCATCCTGCTCTACCGCGTCTTCGGCCATGGCAGGCCGGACTGGGCGCCGGTCGGCCGCTGGTTCTGGCATCTGACGCGCGGCAAGGTGTTCCATGATTCCATTGCCGGGGCGGAGCCCTTTGCGGGCGAGCTGGCGCTCGGCTGGATCGGCCATTATGCCGTCGGCATTCTCTATGGCGTCGTTCTGGCGCTGGTGATGGGGCCGGGCTGGCTGGCGGCGCCGAGCTTCCTGCCCGCGCTCGTCTGGGGCATCCTCACGGTGGGGGCGGGCTGGTTCCTGCTCCAGCCGGGGCTGGGCATCGGCTGGGCGGCCTCGCGCCTGCCCAATCCCAATGCGGTCCGCTTCTGGAACCTCGCCGCCCATGTCGTCTTCGCCATCGGCATGTATGGCGCGGCGCTGGCGATGGCCTGACCCCGGCCGTCTGGCATGATGTTTGCTTGGCTATGCTTGCAGACATCATGGTTCATGACGAAGAGGGGCAGGGCATGCTCGAAATTCTTCAGGAAATCGCATCGCATACCAGGGCGCTGGAAAGCGAGTTGAGGGCGCTGTTGTTTTCGGATGCCGAAAATGACGGCGGCCTGTATAACAGGACAGCAATGCTGACGGATATGTTCGCCGAACGTTATCCCGGCAGCGTCGCGCCCGGTGAGCTGAAGGGCGTGTTGCGCATTGGCCGCGCGATCCGCAACAACAGGCCGCTGTCGCCCGTGGTGGCTCAGGCGACGCTGTCCATCGCCCGGGAATACCGGCAGATAATCGCCGGGCTGCGCCATTCTTCCGCGCCGCAGGGGCAGGCCACGGCGCGTTGATCGATGTAGGTAAGCAGTTACTTACAAGATATCACAAATGCACGGCGATGTAGATCAGCGCCGCCGCGATCACCCACAGCGCCACGCGGCCGGAGCGGCCGTGCCGGGCCTCCGACTTGCCGATGGCTTCGGCGGTAGCGGCGTCGAAGCGCAGGCCGTTCTCGCTCATCTCGGTGATTTCGCGGGAGAATTTCTCCGTCTTGGCGGCGATTTCGGGCGCGGCTTCCGCCAGCTTGAAAGCCGCCTTCAGGCCGTCGCGCATATCCGTCAGGATGCGCTGCGGGCCGAGATTGGCGCGGATCCACTCGCCCACCACCGGTTCGGACGCCTTCCACATGTTGAAGCGCGGATTGAGGATGCGCGCCACGCCCTCGACCACCACCATGGTCTTTTGCAGCATGACCAGTTCAGGCCGCGTTTCCATGTCGAAGAGTTCGGTGACCTCGAACAGCAGCGTCAGCAGCTTGCCCATGGAAATGGTTTCGGCGGGCTGGCCGTGGATCGGCTCGCCGATGGCGCGGATCGCCTGCGCGAAGCTGGCGACGTCGTGGCGGGCGGGCACGTAGCCTGCCTCGAAATGCACCTCGGCGACGCGCATGTAATCGCGGGTGATGAAGCCGTAGAGGATTTCGGCGAGGAACCGCCGCTCCTTCTTCCCGAGCCGCCCGACGATGCCCATGTCGACGGCGACGATATCGCCCGCCGCATCCACGAACAGGTTGCCGGGATGCATGTCGGCATGGAAGAAGCCGTCGCGCAGTGTATGGCGAAGGAAGGACTGGATCAGCCGGTCGGCCAGCCTGTCGAGATCGTGGCCCGCCGCCCGCAGCGCCTCCACGTCCGACATCTTGATGCCGTCGATCCATTCCATCGTGATGACGTCGCGGCCGGTGCGCTCCCAGTCGACCTTGGGAACCCGGAAGCCCGGGTCGTCCTTCGTGTTCTCCGCGATTTCCGAGAGGGCCGCGGCTTCGAGGCGCAGGTCCATCTCCACCTTGGTCGTCTGCTCCAGCGTGCGCGTCACCTCCACGGGGCGCAGGCGCCGGGCCGACGGCATCAGCCGCTCCTGCATATGGGCGACGAGATACATGGCTTCGAGATCATGGGCGAAGCGCTGGCGCACGCCGGGGCGCACCACCTTGATCGCCACCTTTCGCGGTCCCGAGGGCGTGGAGACCTCGCCCGGATGCACCTGCGCGATGGAGGCGGCGGCGATGGGATCGTCAAAGCGGCTGTAAAGCTCGCCGATCGGGCGGCCGAGAGAAGCCTCCACCGATGCCCTGGCGGCGGCGGCGGGGAAGAAATCCATCCGGTCCTGCAACCGCGCCAGATCGTCGGCGAATTCGGCGCCGACCACATCCGGGCGCGTGGCGAGAAACTGGCCCATCTTCACATAGGAGGGGCCGAGCCGCTCGACGGCGCGCGCCAGCCGGTCGCTGCGATCTTCCGATGCGGCGCGGCTGCGGGCAAACAGGCTGGCTGCGGATTTGCCGAGCGCCGCCAGCGGCGGCAGCCCCTCGGAGGGAAGCGCGGAGACCACGCCCTCGCGCACCAGCACCCAGCCGACCCGCGCCAGCCGGAAATAGGCGGCAGGTGTGCTCATTACAGCTTCCAGCCGGAATGCAGCGCGGCGATGCCGCCGGTATAATTGGTGAAGCTCACCCGCGAGAAGCCGGCGTCGCGGATCATCGCGGCGAAATCCTGCTGGTTGGGGAATTTGCGGATCGATTCCACCAGATATTGATAGGGCTCGGCATCGCCGGTGATCATCTTGCCGAATTGCGGAATGGCCTTGAACGACCATTCGTCATAGATGCGGTCGAGAAGCGGCATGTCGACTTCGGAAAATTCCAGCACCAGCAGGCGCCCGCCGCGCTTCAGAACCCGATAAGCTTCCGCCAGCGCCCGGTCGATATGCGGCACGTTGCGGATGCCGAAGGCGATGGTATAGGCGTCGAAGCTGTTGGCTTCGAAGGGCAGTTCCTCGGCATTGGCTTCCACGAAGGTCAGGTTTTCGGAAAGCTTGCGCTTTGCGGCGCGCTCGGCCCCGACGCCGAGCATCGAGCCGTTGATATCGAGCACCGTCGCATGCGCCTGCCGCCCGGAGGCCTCGACGATGCGGAAGGCGATATCGCCGGTGCCGCCCGCCACGTCCAGCACCTTGTAGCCGGGATCCCTGCGCGGATTGAGCGCTGTCACCATCGCATCCTTCCAGGCCCGGTGCAGCCCGGCCGACATCACGTCGTTCATGATGTCGTAGCGTTTGGCGACCTTGTGGAAGACCTCGTTGACCATGCCCTGCTTTTCGCCTTCCGCGACCTCGCGGAAACCATAGGAGGTGGACATGCCCCCTTCGGCGTTGGTTCGGCTTTCGGCCATGGCGTACTCCAATCGGCTGCGGACAGGAAATCCTTGGAAAACCGCCGCATCCGGCCTTATCTCTGTAACGGACGGGACGACGGTGACACGGCGCCGGTCTATATCGCACATTCCCGACGCTTGGAACAGGAAGTTAGGTCGTTCATGCCCGAATTGCCAGAAGTGGAGACGGTTCGCCGCGGCCTTCAGCCCTCGATGGAGGGCATGCGGGTGGCGCGGCTGGAATTGCGCCGCGCCGACCTGCGCTTTCCCTTCCCGGCGGATTTCGCCGCCCTCGTGGAAGGGCGGGTGATCTCGGCACTGTCGCGCCGCGCCAAATATCTGCTGATCGAACTGGAGGACGGCGGCATCATCGTCGCCCATCTAGGCATGTCCGGCTCCTTCCGCATTGCCGAAGACCTGGCGCCGCAGGACATGCCGGGCGTGTTCCACCATCCGCGCGGCAAGGACGAAAAGCACGATCATGTCGTCTTCCATCTGCAAGGGCAGGGGGCGGACGCGCCGCGCCTGCGCGTCATCTACAACGATCCCCGCCGCTTCGGCTTCATGCAGATGACGGACCGCGCCGGGCTCGATCTCCATCCCGGCCTTGCGGGGCTGGGGCCGGAGCCGACCGGCAACGCCCTCGACGCCGCTCATCTTGCAAAACGCTTTGCGGGCAAGAGCCAGCCGCTCAAGAGCGCGCTGCTCGATCAGGGCAATATCGCGGGCCTTGGCAATATCTATGTCTGCGAGGCGCTGTGGCGGGCGCATCTCGATCCGCGCAAACCGGCGGGCGCCGTGGTGGAGGCGGACGGGAAACCGTCCGCCCGGCTGGTTTTGCTGACGGAGGCGATCCGCGCCGTCATCGCCGATGCGATCGCCGCGGGCGGCTCGTCATTGCGCGATCATATCCGGACGGACGGTTCGCTCGGCTATTTCCAGCATTCCTTTTCGGTCTATGACCGCGAGGGCCATGCCTGCCGCACGCCGGGCTGCGCGGGCATAGTGGAGCGGATCACGCAGGCCGGGCGCTCGACCTTTTTCTGCGCCCGCTGCCAGTCCTGATGCCGGGGGCTTGAAAAGGAATCGAGAAACACGGCAAAATGCGCGTTGACGGGCTTTCTCTTTCGCGTTATATGGCCGTCCACAGTTCGGGGAGCTTTTCGGCTTCCCACAAATGCTCCCGCATGGCTGGAACGATGGGTCGCAACGACCGGCGCGGCAATGGCGGAGTTTGGTTTGAATTCGAAGAGAGGCATCCATGGCCAATACCACTTCGGCGAAGAAGGCGACCCGCAAGATCGCTCGCCGCACCGCAGTCAACAAAGCTCGCCGTTCGCGCGTCCGCAACTTCGTCCGCAAGGTCGAGGAAGCCATCGCAACCGGTGATGCCGCTCTGGCCAAGGCCGCTCTCCAGGCCGCCGAGCCGGAACTCCAGCGAGCAGCCTCCAAGGGCGTTCTGCACGCCAACACGGCATCGCGCAAGGTGTCGCGCCTGTCGCACCGCGTCAAGGCGCTCGGCGCCTGATAAAAGCCGCATTCCGGCTTGACGAATTGAAGCCCGGCCCTAAGCCGGGCTTTCGCGATTCCGGGCATGATCCGGCCTCTCCCGGAGATGGCGCGGGGCTCTGGCATGACAATCGCACGACATAAAATATCGTTTTAATTCAAGAGCTTACGGAAGGTCTTTCCTGCTCTTGAAGACTCCGGCGAGGGCAGGCGGCATGGCCGCCGAGTCAAGCGAATTTTTATTTTTTTTCTTTTTGACAGGCTGCCGGAAGCCCCTTTTTCGAATCCCCTTGATTCAAAAGCGATTCTCTTTCCCCGCCTCCCGCGCGCCCAAAATCCGCCGCAAGAGTCAATGGCTCGCCACGCTTCCGGCACAAAAATCACCGTTGATCTTGCCATTTGATCCTGACTAAATGCCTCTCGTCAGGGGGCACGAGAGACCGCCTTTCCTCCAGGCGCCGCCAGGCGCCAAAATGGGGAAGGAGCGGTATGTCCTTTGCGGCGGTTCGGTTTCGATCCGCATTTTCATGAATGGGCACGCATGACCCAACGGATGAGGCGACGATTCCGGGAAGCGAAGCCGTGCCCGCGAGAAAGGGAGAGACGCAGCCATATCCGGCTGGCAGGGACGAGGATGACGGCCGGATGGGCGAAGGGCTGCCAATGAGAGGAAGCCATGGAGAGCGGGAGATTGGCCTGCTGCTCCGAAGCCTGATCCCGGCATGGCCCGAAACGGCCATGCGGGGGCGAAACGACGAAAAATGAGCGGGCGGTGATCGCAATCGCCCGATGAAGAGACTTTTGGAAGGCGGCGAAATGCAGATGAATATGATGAGGGCCGGTGCGATGGAAAACGGGGACATTGCAGCGGATACGTTCGGCGCGGGCCGCTCTGAGACGGGGAATGAGGGGCGGGACATGAAGCCGGAAGCATTGTTCGAACGCTTCAGCGCGCGCCTGAAGGCCCAGGTCGGTCAGGATGTCTATGCGAGCTGGTTTGCGCGTCTCAAGCTGCATTCGGTTTCGAAAAGCGTGGTGCGGCTGACGGTGCCGACGACCTTTCTGAAATCCTGGATCAACAATCGGTATATCGATCTCATCACCGGCATCTTTCAGGCCGAAGACCCCGAGATCATGAAGGTGGAAATCCTGGTCCGCACGGCCACGCGGGCAACCCGCACGCCAGCCGCCGAGGACAGCGCCAGCACGGCGGCCAACGATCCGCAGCCGCAGGCCGCACCTGCGCGCCGCCCGGCCCCGCAGGCGGTCGGCCAGATTGCCGCCGCGAGCATGCCCGCGCGCCCGCAGGCCGCCTTGCCGGGCGGCAACGGCCCGCTGTTCGGCTCGCCGCTCGATGCCCGCTACACCTTCTCCACCTTCGTCGAGGGCTCGTCCAACCGCGTGGCGCTGGCCGCCGCCCGCACGATCGCCGAAGCCGGGCCGGGGGCGGTGCGCTTCAATCCGCTGTTCATTCATTCCACCGTCGGGCTTGGCAAGACGCATCTGTTGCAGGCCGTCGCCAATGCCGCGATCCAGAGCCAGCGCACGCCCCGCGTCGTCTATCTTACGGCGGAATATTTCATGTGGCGTTTCGCCACCGCCATCCGCGACAACGACGCCCTGACGCTGAAAGATTCGCTGCGCAACATCGACCTCTTGATCATCGACGACATGCAGTTCCTGCAAGGCAAGATGATCCAGCACGAATTCTGCCATCTGCTCAACATGCTGCTCGACAGCGCCAAGCAGGTGGTGGTCGCCGCCGACCGCGCCCCGTGGGAGCTGGAATCGCTCGATCCGCGTGTGCGCTCGCGCCTGCAAGGCGGGGTCGCCATCGAGCTTGACGCGCCGGATTTCGCAATGCGGCTGGAAATGCTGCGCCAGCGCCTCTCCGTCATCCGCCAGGACGATCCGGCGGTCGAGATCTCCGAGGAGATCATGGCGCATGTGGCCCGCACCGTCACCGCCAGCGGCCGCGAACTGGAAGGCGCCTTCAACCAGTTGATCTTCCGCCGCTCCTTCGAGCCCAACCTGACGATGGAGCGCGTCGACGAGCTGCTCGCCCATCTGGTCGGCTCCGAGCCGAAGCGGGTGCGCATCGAGGATATCCAGCGCGTCGTCGCCCGTCACTACAACGTGTCGCGGCAGGAGCTGGTGTCGAACCGCCGCACCCGCGTCATCGTCAAGCCGCGCCAGATCGCCATGTATCTGTCGAAGACGCTGACGCCGCGCTCCTTCCCGGAAATCGGCCGCCGGTTTGGCGGGCGCGATCACACCACGGTTCTGCATGCCGTGCGCAAGATCGAGGAGCTGATTTCGGGCGACACCAAGCTCAGCCATGAGATCGAGCTGCTCAAGCGCCTGATCAACGAATAACGAAAAGCCCGCCATCCTGATCAGGATGGCGGGCTTCTTCAATCGGGAATATATCAGCAGGCAAGGTCGGCGACGACGGCGTCGAGGATCAGCATGCCCGAGGGCGTGCAGCGCAGCCGCGAATTGCCGAGCCGCTCGATGAAACCGTGCTCCAGCAAGGCCTGCTCGCGGGCGGGATCGGGGTCGCGGCGCGACAGTTCCTGCCAGCGGGCAAGATCGACCCCTTCGCGCAGCCGCAACCCCATCAGCAGCAATTCGTCGGCCTGCTCTTCCAGCCCCAGCATTTCCTCGTCGGCAATGCCGTGGCCGTAGCGCTCCACATGCTCCAGCCATGCCTCCGGGCGCCGCTCGGTGGCGGTCGCCAGCTTGTCGCGGCCGCGTGACAGGCGGCCATGCGCGCCGGGGCCGATGCCCGCATAATCGCCGTAGCGCCAATAGGTGAGGTTATGGCGGCTTTCCGCGCCGGGCCGGGCATGGTTCGAGACTTCGTAGGCCGGAAGCCCCTCGGAGGCGGTGATGTCCTGCGTCGCCTCGTAGAGAACGGCGGAATGATCGCCATCCGGCACGATGAATTTTCCGGCCTTGTGCAGATTGAAGAAGGGCGTGCCCTCCTCGATCGTCAACTGGTAGAGCGACAGGTGATCCACCGCATAGGAAATCGCCTGCCGCAACTCCTTCTCCCACGCCTCCACCGTCTGGTGCGGGCGGGCATAGATCAGGTCGAAGGACATGCGCGGAAAGATATCGCGGGCAAGGCCGATGGCTTTCAGCGCATCCGCCACGTCATGCAGGCGTCCGAGGAATTTCAGGTCGGCATCGTTCAGCGCCTGCACGCCGAGCGAGACGCGATTGACACCGGCGCTCCGGTAGCCGCGAAAGCGTGTCGCCTCGACGCTGGAGGGGTTGGCCTCCATGGTGATCTCGATCCCGTCGGGCACATGCCAGTGACGGGCGATGCCGTTCAGAATCGTCTCGACGGTGCGCGGCTCCATCAGCGACGGGGTGCCGCCGCCGAGAAAGATGCTGGTGACGGTTTTCGGGCCGCTGAGGCGCCGCATCCACTCGGTTTCCTTGAGGAAGGCGGCAGCGAAGCGCTCCTGATCCACCGGCTGGTGGCGCACATGACTGTTGAAATCGCAATAGGGGCATTTGGCCGCGCAGAACGGCCAGTGCACATAGACGCCGAAGCCCGGCTCGCCCGTATCGGGGAGAAGCGGGCCTTGCCCGATGCGGGGTGTGTCAGGCGTCAAGGCAGGTCTCGACAAACAGTTTGAAGGCGCGCGCGCGGTGTGAAAGCGCGTGCTGCTCGCCCGGCTTCCAGCCATGCTTCTGCTCAGCACTCATCTCGCCGAAGGTTTCGGCATAGCCTTCGGGCTGGAACACCGGATCGTAGCCGAAACCCTGCGTCCCGCGTGGCGGCCAGACCACATGTCCCTCCACCTCGCCGCGAAACAGCTCGGTATGCCCGTCCGGCCAGGCAAGGCAGAGCACGCTGACGAAGCGCGCCGTGCGCTGGCCGCGCTCCGTGGCGCCCTTGTCGTCGAGGGACTTCTCGACCTTTTCCATCGCCATGGCGAAATCGCGGCTGCCATCCTCGCGCTCGGCCCAGTTGGCGGTGTAGACGCCGGGCGCGCCGTCCAGCGCGTCGATGACGAGGCCGGAATCGTCCGACAGCGCGGGCAGGCCGGAGGCCTTGGCCGAAGCCAGCGCCTTGATCGCGGCGTTTTCCTCGAAGGTGGTGCCGGTCTCGTCCGGCTCGATGAAATTCAGCTCCGCCGCCGATTTCGCCGAAAAGCCGAAGGGGCCGATCAGATCGGCGATCTCGCGGATCTTCCCGGCATTGTGGCTGGCGACGACGATGGTGCGCGTGTCGAGTTTACGCATTGAAAAAATCCTGTTCGATGCCCCAGATGCGCGCTTCGGCGCATTCGAGGCTGTTACCGGCGGGATCGCGGAAATAGATCGAGCGGCCGCCCTTCGGCCATTCGAAATCGGATTCGATGGCAATCCCTGCCGCTTCGAGCCGGGCAATGACGGCGGCGAAATTCTCCCGCGCCAGCCGGAAGCAGGCATGCCCGGCCCCGGCCGCGCCATGCGGCGGCACCGGCAGGGCGTTGGCGGCGGGCGGCTTGACCGTTTCCTGCGGGTTGAAGATCAGCAGCACGCCCGCCCCGCAGCGGAAGAAGACGTGCCGGTTGGGAACGCGGGTAATGACCTCAAGGCCGAGAACATCGCGGTAGAAGCGCTCCGCCGCATCGAGATCGCGCGCGTAAAGCGCCGTTTCCAGAATGCCATCGATGGCGGAGCCGCTCATGATCTTTCCTCAGGCGATCGCCTGCTTTTGCAGCGTCACCAGTTCGGCGATGCCGGTGCGGGCAAGCCGCATCAGGCTGGTGAATTCCTCCTCGGAGAAGGGCTTGCCTTCCGCCGTGCCCTGGATTTCCACGATGCCGCCCGTACCCGTCATCACGAAATTGGCGTCGGTTTCGGCCGCGGAATCTTCGAGATAATCGAGATCGATCACCGGTTGCCCTGCGAAGATGCCGCAGGAGATCGCCGCGACGTGATCTTTCAGAACGCGCTCGACCTTCAGCATGTTCCGGCCTTCCATCCATTTCAGACAGTCGTGCAACGCGATCCATGCGCCGGTGATGGAAGCGGTGCGGGTGCCGCCATCGGCTTGCAATACGTCGCAGTCGATGGTGATCTGGCGCTCGCCAAGGGCGGCCAGATCGACGACGGCGCGCAGCGAGCGGCCGATCAGGCGCTGGATTTCCTGCGTGCGCCCGCCCTGCTTGCCGGTGGTGGCCTCGCGGCGGGTGCGGTCGCCGGTGGCGCGCGGCAGCATGCCGTATTCGGCCGTCACCCAGCCCTTGCCGCTGTTGCGCAGCCATGGCGGCGTCTTTTCCTCA
Organism: Rhizobiaceae bacterium; assembly: GCA_039808465.1. Classification (GTDB taxonomy): domain Bacteria; phylum Pseudomonadota; class Alphaproteobacteria; order Rhizobiales; family Rhizobiaceae; genus Metarhizobium. The sequence goes on from JBDHTA010000044.1 coordinate 17,263, forward strand.
AGGCTGGCGGTGACCAGCACATGCGTGTCGCCGAATTTGACGAGGCAGGATCCTTCCGCATGTTTGGAAAAGCCGCGCTCGAAGGAAATCTTGCGCATCTGGTCTGTCTGTCTGCCTGAAGGCCGCATTCGAAACTCCTGCCGTTGTGGGTAGCGTTTCTAGAGTCGCCCGCGATAATTTGCAAAGGAAAAGCATTTTGATATCGGCGCCGGGAATGACTATATTCCCATGAGACGCAACGGTTACGTGAACGCTGGCAGGATGGGATTGGACGAAAGGCAGGGCAGGGAGGCGATCGCGGCGCTGGACGAGCGTTCCCGGGAGGTGTTCCGGCGCATCGTCGAGGGCTATATCGACAATGGCGAGCCGCTCGGCTCGCGCAATTTGTCGCGCCTGCTGCCCATGTCGCTGTCGCCCGCCTCGGTGCGCAATGTCATGGGCGACCTCGAAGAGCTTGGGCTGATCTATTCGCCGCATATCAGCGCCGGGCGCCTGCCGACGCAGATGGGCCTGCGCTTCTTCGTCGATGCCTTCATGCAGATCGGCAATCTCTCGGAAGAAGAACGCATCTCCATGGAGCGGCAGATTGGCCTCGCCCAGCGCGGCAAGCCGGTGGAAACGCTGATGACGGAGGCGAGCCGTGTGCTGTCGGGCATGTCGCGGGGTGCTGGCCTTGTCATCACCGCGAAATCCGATCCGGTGCTGAAACATGTGGAATTCATCCGGCTGGAACCGACCAAGGCGCTTGCCGTGCTGGTCGGCGATCACGATCAGGTCGAAAACCGCATCATCGAACTGCCGGCGGGCGTCACCTCCTCGCAGCTCACGGAAGCGGCCAATTTCCTCAACGCCCATATGACCGGCCACACCCTGCCGGAGCTGCGCGGCCAGTTGCAGACGCTGCGCGGCGAGGTGATGCGCGAGCTGGACGCGCTGTCGCAGGATCTGGTGGAGCGCGGCCTTGCCGTTTGGTCCGGCGGCAAGGAGGCGGACATGCCCGCCCGCCTGATCGTGCGCGGCCGCGCCAATCTGCTGGAAGGGCTGGCGGGGGCCGACGATATCGACCGCCTGCGCCTGCTGTTCGACGATCTCGAAAAGAAGGACAGCCTGATCGAGCTGCTGAACCTGGCCGAAACCGGGCCGGGCGTACGCATCTTCATCGGCTCGGAAAACAAGCTGTTCTCGCTGTCGGGCTCGTCGCTGGTGGTCGCGCCTTATCGCGATGAGGACGACCGCATCGTCGGCGCCGTCGGCGTCATCGGCCCGACGCGGCTGAATTACGCCCGCATCGTGCCGATGGTCGATTACACCGCGCAGATCATGGGGCGGCTGTCGCGCCAGCGGCTTTGAGGCATAATCTGGCAATTCCTTGCCCCGCTCTGGCCGGATTATGCTCTAATTCCCCCGCAACCCTTGATTTTTTCGCCCCGAGCCTCGATATCGGGCAAAAATTGCAATCCATCGATCCGGAGATATCTCATGACCGACGAGAATACGACGAGCAGCGCTGATGCCACGGCAAATCCGAACGCGGACGCCGCCGCCGATGCCGCAGCCGTGAACGAGGCGGAAGCCGCCGTCGATCCTGTGGAGGCGCTGAAGGCCGAGAATGCCGATCTGCGCGACAAGTTCCTGCGGCTCGCCGCCGAAATGGACAATCTGCGCCGCCGCACCGAGCGTGACGTCAAGGATGCCAAGGCCTATGCGGTCACCGCCTTCGCGCGCGACCTGCTCGGCGTATCCGACAACCTGCGCCGCGCGCTGGAATCCGTCACCGCCGAACAGCGCGCCGCTGGCGAAGCGGGCCTGAACGCCCTCATCGAAGGCGTGGAAATGACCGAGCGCTCGATGCTGACGGCGCTAGAGCGCCATGGCGTGCGTGAAATTTCCGCCGAAGGCCAGAAGTTCGATCCGAATTTCCATCAGGCCATGTTCGAAATCCCGAATCCGGCCGTGCCGAACAACACCGTCGTCCAGGTGGTTCAGGCGGGCTACACCATCGGCGACCGCGTTCTGCGCCCCGCCATGGTCGGCGTCGCCAAGGGCGGCGCGAAGGATGCGGCCCCTGCTGCGGACGAAAAGGGCGCGTGATCCTTCACCGCCTCTGGATACGAAAAAAGCGCCGTTCCGACGGCGCTTTTTTCATGCCTGCGATGGGGGAGGGACGATCAGAGGATCGTCGCTTCCTCCTGATTGAGAAAGGCATAGATCGCCGAAGCGGAATCGGTGGCGCGCAGCTTGTTGACCAGATCCTGATCGCGCAGCACGCGGGCGATCCGTGACAGGGCTTTCAGATGGTCGGCGCCCGCGCCCTCGGGGGCGAGCAGCAGGAACACCAGGTCGACCGGCTGGTCGTCCAGCGCCTCGAAGTCGATCGGATTTTCCAGCCGCGCGAAAACGCCGGTGATGGCGGCAAGATTGCTCATCTTGCCATGCGGAATGGCGATGCCGTTGCCGACGCCGGTGGAGCCGAGACGCTCACGCTGGAGAATGACCTCGAAAATATCCCGTTCCGGCAAGCCGAGAAGCTTGGAGGCTTTTGCGGCAAGTTCCTGAAGAAGCTGTTTCTTGGAATTCACCTTCAGGGCAGGGATGATCGCATCTTGCTGCAACAGGTCTGCCAATGCCATGTTTCTTCTTTTCCTTCACTGGCCCGGAAAGGCGGAACGCCGGACGGACAGGCCCGGCGCTCCGTCGTCAGTCTCAGGTCTTGATGCTGGCCGCGTCGATCCAGCCGATATTGCCGTCACGACGGCGATAAACGATGTTCAACTGTTCCTTGCCGGGGCTGCGGAACAGGAAGACGGGCTCGTCGGTCATGTCGAGGGCCATCACTGCGGAGGCCACGGACATCACCTTGAGCGACTTGCTGCTTTCGGCGACGATGGTCGGCGCGAAGTCTTCCGCGATTTCCTCGTTCTCTTCCGGAACGGCGTCCATCACCCGGTAGGCGACTTCGGCGGAACCGTTGCCGTTGGCATGGTGGTCCTTCAATTTTCTCTTGTAGCGGCGCAGGCGCTTTTCGATACGCTCTGCCGCGCCATCGAATGCCGCTTGCGGATCATTCGCCTCCCCTGTGGCGTGCAGGCTCACCCCGCTGTCGAGATGGATCCTGCAATCTGCACCAAAACGCGAACCGGACTTTTCCACCGTGACCAGACTTGAGTAACCTCCATCGAAGTACTTGGTCACCGCCTCCCCAATTTGGCCCTCGATCCGCTCACGGAAGGAGTCGCCAATTTCCATATGTTTACCGGATACACGCACACTCATGGAATTTTCCTTCTTGTAGTGATTTGCGGGTACCAGTCTACGCCAAGGCCCTGTTTCCTCCAAGCATTTCACGCGGCAAACATGAAAGAGGCCGAAGCGCGCCCTGGCCGGAAGGGTTCTGCCTGATCCTGCGTACATTCCGGCGCGATGTGCGGCGGGCTTCTATCCGCCGCCCCGCGGAGTGTCAACCCCGTTAACGGTTTTTTGAGACTTTGGTATCGGATGCTCAGCCGCGCCCGGCCTTGAGCTGCGCCCGCTTTTCCCGGCGGCGTTGCACGGAGGAGGGGATGTTCATCGCCTCGCGATACTTGGCGACGGTGCGCCGCGCGATATCGACGCCGCCCGCCTTCAGCGCCGCCACGATGTCGTCGTCGGAAAGGACCGCCTCGACGCTCTCCTCGGCGATCAGGCTGCGGATGCGGTGCCGCACGGCTTCGGCCGAATGCGCCTCGCCCCCCTCGGTCGCGCCGATCGAGACGGTAAAGAAGTATTTCAGCTCGAACAGCCCGCGCGGCGTCAGCATGTATTTGTTGGAGGTGACGCGGCTGACGGTCGATTCATGCATGCCGATGGCGTCGGCCACCGTCTTCAGGTTCAGCGGCCGCAGATGGTCGACGCCATGGGCGAGGAAGGCGTCCTGCTGGCGCACGATCTCGCTGGCGACCTTCAGGATGGTGCGCGCCCGCTGGTCGAGGCTGCGGGTCAGCCAGCTCGCGTTTTGCAGGCATTCGGAGAGAAAGGACTGATCCTCGCCCGCCTTCGGCCTGTTGCGGCTGACGGCATGGTAATAGGCGTGGTTGACGAGAACGCGCGGCAGCGTATCGGGATTGAGTTCCACCCCCCAGCCGCCATCGGCGCTGGCGCGCACCACGGCATCGGGCAGGATGGCCTCGCTGACACCGTTCTCGAAGCCCGCGCCGGGCTTAGGGTTCAGGCCGCGGATTTCCGCCAGCATGTCGATGAGGTCTTCCTCGTCCACGCCGCAGATGCGCTTCAGGGCGGCGAAATCGCGCCGCGCCAGCAGATCGAGATGCGCCAGCAGCGCGCTCATCGCCGGATCGAGCCGGTCCTTCTGGCGAAGCTGGATCGACAGGCATTCCTCCAGCGTCCGCGCCAGCGCGCCGGGCGGATCGAAGCCCTGCAACACGCCGAGCACCGCCTCGACATCGCCAGGCCCGCGCCCCAGCCGTGCGGCGATCTCCTCAAGATCGGCCTGGAGATAGCCCGCCTCGTCCACATGGTCGATCAGCGCGTCCGCCGTCAAGCGGTCGGCGGCGGCGGAGAAGGCGAAAGGCACCTGCTGGAGCAGATGCTCGCGCAGCGTCACCCGCGAGGCCATGAAGTCGTCGGGATCGAAACCCTCGCCGCCATCGCCGCCGGGCATGGATTTCCACTGGCCGAGCAGTTCCGGCGCGTCGGCGCGCAGGGGCGCGGCATCCTCGCCGAGCCCGCCGCCGAAATTCACATCCATCTCGCTGTTCAGCCGTTCGGCGGCGCTGGTGTCGTCGCTTTCGTACCAGTCGGCGGAGAGCGTAGCCTGTTGCGGGGCTTCGCCCGCATCCTCGCCCCCGTCGCCATTTGCGAAGTCGCCCGTCTCCGGGCCGCTGCCCGCGGTCTCGCCATCGCCGGATGAAAATTCCAGCAGCGGGTTCTTTTCCACTTCCTGCGCGATGAACTGGCTGAGCTCGAGATGCGTCATTTGCAGAAGCTGGATCGACTGCATCAGTTGCGGCGTCATCGTCAGCGACTGGCTTTGACGCAGGAAAAGGCTGGCCGACAGTGCCATGCGGGCGAAAGTTCCTTTCAGAGCATTTCCGGCGGGAGTGTGAAGCGAACTGGCCCGAAAATTGCTCTTTTGAACTCTTTGGTCAAGGGACAAGGCGCAGGAGCGCCTTCTATCTCATGGCATGGTTACAGGCTGAAATTATCGCCGAGATAGAGGCGGCGCACTTCCGGATTGTTGACGATGTCGTTGGCGCGCCCATGCGTCAGCACCTCGCCCGCATGGATGATATAGGCGCGGTCGATCAGCCCCAGCGTTTCGCGCACATTGTGGTCGGTGATCAGCACGCCGATACCGCGCGCCGTCAGGTGCCGCACGAGGTTCTGGATATCGGCGACCGAGATCGGGTCGACGCCCGCGAAGGGTTCGTCCAGCAGCATGAAGGTGGGGTCGGTCGCCAGCGCTCTGGCGATTTCCAGACGCCGCCGCTCGCCGCCCGAAAGCGCCACCGCCATCGACGTGCGCAGCTTGTCGATGTGGAATTCCTCCAGCAGCGAATTCAGCTTCTCCTCTCGCGTCCTGGCGTCCTTCACATGCACTTCCAGAACGGCGCGGATGTTCTGCTCCACCGTCAGCCCGCGAAAGATCGAGGCTTCCTGCGGCAGATAGCCGACGCCGAGCCGGGCGCGCCGGTACATCGGCATCGCCGTCACCGCATTGCCGTTGATCTCGATCGAGCCTTCGTCGACCGGCACCAGCCCGGTGATCATGTAGAAACAGGTGGTCTTGCCCGCGCCGTTGGGGCCGAGCAGGCCGACGGCCTCGCCCCGGCGCACCACCAGCGAAACGCCGTTGACGACGCGGCGGGTGCCGTAGGTCTTGGTCAGCCCGCGCGCGATCAGCGTCCCCTCGTAGCGCGCCTTGTCGGCGGGTGACGTTGCGGGTTCCTGACCGGCCGTGCCGGACTTCTGGGAAAGAAAGGGTATTTTCACGCTCGTCCCGGCGGTCAGTTCTGCTGCTTGCGCGATTTCGGATCGAGCTGGATCTGCACGCGCCCGCCGCAGCTTTCCAGTGTCGCCTTGCCTGTCGCCATCAGCACGGTCAGCTTGCAGCCGGTGAAGACATTGGCGCCTTCCGACAGCACGACGCGCTTGCCGGTGAGCGTAAAGGTCTGCGAGGCCATGTCGAAGGTTCCGGCGTCGGCGGTCGCCTGCTGCTCGCCGGAGGCAAGGAAAACCTTCTGATCGACCAGGATGCGGTCGATATCGGCGTCGCCGCCGGCGATCGAGCCGTTCTCGCCGCCCTGCTTCTTGTAATAGACGGTCATGTTGCCCGCCTGCATGGTCATGGCGCCCTGCACCACCTTCACGTTGCCGGTGAAATGGGCGACGCTTTCCTGCTCCTTGATCTCAAGCTTGTCGCTTTCGATCTGGATCGGCTCGCTGTTCGACAGCTTGAGGTTGTTCATGCTGCCGGTCGTCGTCTGGGCGAGCGCGGGCAGGGCGAAAAGGGGCAGCGCGGCGAAAAGAGCAGCGGCGGAAAGGCGTTTGATCGAGCGAAATGCTGGCATGGAGGCTGCTCTCAATTGGTGTCGTTGTGAAATTCTCTCGGCGCGATATTCATCCGCACATTGCCTTCGAACGTAATAACCCGTCCCTTATCCGTCATCTTGAGGGACTGCGCAAGAATGGAAGCCTGGCTGGAGACGATCGAAACCGGCTCTTCGGTATGCATCTGCCCGGATTTGATGTCGAGGAAGGCCGAATTGAACTTCGCCTCCATGCCGGTGTTGAGCGTGATGGTGAAGGGCTCGGTCATGTCGAGGCGGTCGTTGTTGCGGTCGTAGACACCGGCGCTGGCGATGACGCGGGCGATGATCTTGTCGTTGACCGGCACGGCGGCGCGGATGCTTTCCAGCGTGATCATGTTGGGGTCGCGGATATCCTGAAGCGCGCGCACCGCTGTCATCGAATAGTTGATGCCGTCCTTGTTGCGGCCGGAAATCGCCGGTTTTTCCATCACCACCTTGCCGTTTTCGATGCGCGCCGATTCCAGCTGGATATTGTCGGGCAGGTAGGTGCGCACGATGGAAACGGCAACGAAGACCAGCGAGATGACCAGCGCGGCGGCAGGCAGCAGAAACTTCAGCCGCCGCACGCGCGCGGAATGCCTCAGCGCCAGCCGGTAGGCGTCCGACGGGGAAAGGCCCGCATCAGGGCGGTGAGCGGTATTGGCGGCGTTCAGCATGGTTTCCGATCCGGTCGATGCTCGCGCCCGCCGCCGTTTCGCGCAAACGGCAGTGTTGCCCGGCAAGGTCTTGTCGAGTCATCGGCTGCCAATATGGACATTTTTTCGCAACAAACAATAAATGCGTGAAAAAAACCGTGAGGCGCGGTTGATCGCCGCCACGGGCGGCCTATGAATGAGCGTGACGAACGAGAGGAAGACGAGATGGATGCTTCGGCAATCGCCGACCGCCGCCGCCTGCGGCGCAAGCTGGCTTTCTGGCGGATCGGCGCGGCCCTGTTGCTGGTGGCGGCGGGCTTCCTGCTGTTCCGGATCGCGGCGCCTGACGCGGCTTCCAACCGGGGCGTGCCGCATATCGCCCGCATCGAGGTCTCCGGTCTCATTCAGGACAATCAGGAACTGCTCGACCGGTTGAAGCAGATCGCCGAGGACGGCCGCGCCAAGGCGCTCGTCGTGTCGATTTCCTCGCCCGGCGGCACCACCTATGGCGGCGAGCGCATCTTCAAGGCGATTCGCGCCGTGGCGGAAAAGAAGCCGGTGGTTTCCGATATCCGCACGCTGGCGGCGTCGGCCGGTTACATGATCGCCTCGGCGGGTGATTCGATCGTGGCGGGCGAAAGCTCGATCACCGGCTCGATCGGCGTCATCTTCCAGTATCCGCAGGCCAAGGATCTGCTCGACAAGATCGGCGTGTCGCTGGAGGAGATCAAGTCCGCGCCGCTGAAGGCCGAGCCGTCGCCCTTCCATCCGGCCAGCGAAGAGGCCAAGGCGATGATCCGCGCCATGGTGATGGACAGCTACGACTGGTTCGTGGATCTGGTGGCCGAGCGCCGCAAGCTGCCGCGCGGCGAGGTTCTGCGCCTTGCCGATGGCGCGATCTTCACCGGGCGGCAGGCGCTGAAGGAAAAGCTCGTCGACACGCTGGGCGGCGAGGAGGCGATTCGCGCCTATCTTGCCTCGCGCGATGTCGACGCCACGCTTGAGATCGTCACCTGGGAGCCCGCCCGCAGCGGCTCGCCCTTCGGCCTTCCGGGCGCGCTGGCGGTGCTGTTGCGGATGATGGGCTATGAAAACCTGCTGCCCGCGGCCGACGCCGGGCGCAATCTGTCCGAAAAGTTGTTCCTTGACGGCCTGATTTCAGTTTGGCAGGTTGGGAACGACTGAAAAGATCAATCATTTGAGGGGGCTATCGTGATAAAGTCGGAGTTGGTCCAGATCGTCGCAGCGCGCAACCCGCATCTCTATCACCGTGACGTCGAAAATATCGTCAATGCCGTCCTCGATGAGATCACCGACGCGCTCGCCGCCGGCAATCGCGTCGAGCTGCGCGGCTTCGGCGCGTTTTCGGTCAAGAACCGGCCGTCGCGCTCGGGGCGGAACCCGCGCACCGGCGACACCGTTTTCGTCGAGGAGAAATGGGTGCCCTTCTTCAAGACGGGCAAGGAATTGCGCGAGCGCCTCAACCCCGACATGGCGGACGAGGAAGATTGACCGGGGCCATGAGCCCGCTCGCCAGGATGCGTCGTAAAGGAGGCCGTTTTGCTCAGAAAGATCGTCAACCTCGTCATTCTGCTGCCGCTGGCCGTGGCGCTGATCCTGCTTTGCGTGGCCAACCGCCAGCCGGTGACGCTGGCGCTCAATCCCTTCCGGCCGGATGATCAGGTGCTGGGCGTCAGCGCGCCCTTCTTCGTCTTCCTGTTTCTGACGCTGATCCTCGGCGTGCTCCTGGGCTCCGCCGCCACCTGGATGGCGCAGGGCCGCCATCGCCGCCGCGCCCGCACCGAGGCGAAATCGGCCGTCCGTTTGCAGGCCGAAGCCGAAAAGCAGAAGGCGCGGGCCGAGGAACTGGCCGCGCAGCAGACCGTGCCCGCTCCCGCCGCCGTCTACGGTCGGCTTGCGGCGAAATAGGCGCGATCCTGCTATCCGGCGGCCTGCTTGGCCTGTGCCGCCGCCGTGAAATCCGCGAAAAAATTGCGGGCGAGCTTTGAAGCGGCCGCGTCCACCAGCTTGCCGCCGAGCTTTGCGATCCTGCCGCCCGCTTCGGCGCGAATCACGTAGCGCAGGATGGTCTCGCCGCCATCTTCGTGCAGGCTGACATCGGCGGCGCCCTTGGCGAAACCGGCAAGCCCGCCGCGTCCCTCGGCGGAAATCGTGTAGCTGACCGGCGGCTTCATGTTCGACAGCGCGATATCGCCGGAAAAGGATGCCGATAGCGGGCCGATCTTTATTTTCACGCGGGCGGCGAGTTGCGTCGGCGATATCCATTCCAGGCGGTCGCAGCCGGGAATGCAGGGGCGCAGAACCTCGGGATCGTTGAGGGCGGCCCAGACCGCCGCGCGCGGGGCCGCGATCCGTTCCTCGCCGGTCATGTCCATGCATTTTCCTCCGTTCG
>JBDHTA010000045.1:0-26886 GCA_039808465.1 Rhizobiaceae bacterium
AGACCAAGCCTCATCCGAAAGCCAGAAAAGATCGCTCATCATGAGCCTCCCTGCTGCCAAAACCTGAAACGCAAGGAATCAGCCAATATCGGCAATAATTTGATCAGGTCCTCAACATAGCCTCTATCTGGGGCAGACGGTTCCCCAAGGCAAAGCCGGAGGGGATTAATAGGGAACACGGTGAGGACGACCCGAACGGGGCCGAAACCGTGGCTGCCCCCGCAACTGTAAGCGGTGAGGTCCTGCCATTTGCGCCACTGGTCTGCGAACCGGGAAGGCCGGCAGGACTTTCGACCCGTGAGCCAGGAGACCTGCCGTCGACAGACGTAACAACCGGACGGGGTGTGCCGGGAAGCGCTGTGACGCCGTTCCGCACGCGCGACGGCAGATCATCCTTCTCTTGTCCCCGCCCGCGAAGGATGACATGACCGGGACGCCCGCCGACTTCGCCATTTTTATCTGCAACCGATGCCGCTCCGGCAGCGGCCAGCGCCCGGCCGGTCCCGATCTTCAGGCCCGTCTCGGCCCGCATATGCAGGCTGGCGGCTTCCGGGTGGAGGACGTGGCCTGTCTTGCGGGCTGCGAGCGCCCGCTGGCCGTCGCCTTCAGCGCGCCCTCGAAAGCCACCTTCCTGTTCGGCGATATCGATCCGGCGGAAGATGTGGACGCCCTGCTCGCCTTCGCCCGTCAGTACCGCGGCCTGCCGGACGGCTGGTGCAACGAGGGCCAGCGCCCCACAGGCCTGCGCGGCAAGACGCTTGCCCGCGTTCCGCCCATGGGCGGGCTTATCCGATGAGGGAAATCGTTCTTTCCGGCCGGAACCTGTCCTTCGAAACCCGCTCCGGCGCCCGGCTTCTCGAAAACGTGTCTCTCGACATCGCATCGGGGGATCGCCTTGCCATTATCGGCCCGAACGGCGCGGGCAAGACCACGCTCATGCGCATGCTGGCCGGTACGCTGAAACCGGCTTCCGGCACTGTAAGCCTTTTCGGCAAGCCGCTGGCGGCGATGCGGCCCGTTGAGCGCGCGCGGCAGATCGCCGTCGTCGGGCAGACGGACCAGCCCGACCTCCGCATCTGCGTCCGTGATTACGTAACGCTCGGCCGCATTCCGCATGCGGCGCGCCGGGCGGAGGCGGAGGAAGCCGCCGTCGTCACGAGCGCGCTCGAACGGACGGAGCTGCTTCCTCTTTCCGGCCGTGAAATGGGCTCGCTTTCCGGCGGCGAGCGGCAGCGCGCGCAGATCGCCCGGGCGCTGGCGCAGGAGCCGCTCATCCTCTTTCTCGACGAGCCGACCAACCATCTCGATCCCCGCGCCCGCGGCGCGCTGCTGGCGCTCGTCGCCGATCTCGGCCTCACCATCGCCGCCGTTCTGCATGATCTTCACCTGGTTTCCGGTTTCGCCACGCAGGTCGCCATTCTGCGGCAGGGCGCGCTCGTTGCCTACGGGCCGGTGGAGGAAACGCTCGACCGTCCGGTCGTGCGCGACGTCTTCGGCATCGACCTCCTGCGCCTGCCGCATCCGCACGAGGACCGGCAGCTTACCGTCTTCGATATCCCTTTCACCCGCAACACCGGAGTATTTCCATGAAACGTCTGATCCTTGCGTCGCTTCTGTCGCTTGCGGCCTCGGCCGCCTTCGCCTTTCCCGTCACGGTCGACAGTTGCGGCGCGCCGGTGACGTTCGACGCCGCGCCGAAGCGGGCGGTCATCCATGATATCAACATGGCGAAGATGGCGTTCGCGCTTGGTCTTCAGCCGTCCATCGTCGGCGTGACGGGCATTACCGGCTGGTACAAGACCGACGACACCTTCAAAAAGGAACAGGGCGCGATCCCGGAACTCGCCCCGAAATATCCGACGATGGAAAACCTCGTCGCCGCCGATCCCGACTTCTTCTTCGCGGGCTGGTATTACGGCATGAAGCCCGGCGGCGAAGTGACGCCCGACACGCTGGCCGAACACAATATCAAGACGCTGGTTCTCACCGAAAGCTGCGTCCATCTGCAAAAGGATCGCCCGGCGGCATCGATGGATCTTCTCTACGCCGACATGGAAAAACTCGGCAAGATCTTCGGCAAGGAAGCCGACGCGGAAAAGCTGGTCACGGGCTGGAAGACGCAGCTTGCGGACATCGAAAAAAAGGTCGGCGAACGCAGCGGCACCCGCGTCTTCCTCTACGATTCCGGGGATGACAAGCCGTTTACCGCAGGCAAATACGCCATCACCACGGCGATGATCGCGGCAGCCGGGGGCAAGAACATCATGGACGACATGGATACGAGCTGGGGCACCACGGACTGGGAAACCGTCGCCGCGCGTAATCCCGAATTCCTCGTGCTGCTCGATTATCAGGACGGCGGCGGCTACGAAAAGCTTCTCGGCTTCCTGAAGGCCCACCCCGCCATGAAGGAAACGGACGCGGTGAAGAACGAGCGCTTCGTTCCGCTGCGCTACCAGGCTGGTGGCGTTGTCGGTGTTGCGCGCAACGTCCGGCCGCATGCCCTGCACGCAATTGCGCCTGAGAGTGGACACGCCAGCCGTGAGGATCGCGATCATGTCGAGAAGGCCGACGATGACGACGGCTTCCCAGGGATTGTAATCCATCTCGCCGTGGTCGGCTGTCATGGCGACGGCGGCGGCGCGGCCGCAGGCCATCATGCCGCACTGGACCATGAATTCCGGAATCGTCGGATTGACCTTGCCGGGGATCGCGGAAGAGCCCGGCTGCACGGCTGGCAGGCGGATTTCGCCGAGCCCGCCATGGGGACCGGACGCCATCAGCCGCAGATCCTTGGCGAAGCGGATCAGCGCGCGCGCAGTCTGGTCGAGCGAACCGGCCAGCGCCAGCAGGCAATCATGCGCCTGCGAGGCGGCGAAGAGGTTGCCGGTGCGCGAAAGCCCGGCGGGCAGGCGCGCCTGCGCAAGCTGTTCATTGAGCACGGGGATGATCCGCGCAAAGAAGGCGGGTTCGCAATCCGTCGAACGGCCGATGATGTTGCCGCCGATGCTGACGCGGCGCAGGCCTTCCGCGTCCTGCGCCGCCCGCGTGAGATTGAGCCGCAGGCAGGAGGCGACGCCGCCGAGATAGTCCTCGAAGCCGATGTCCACCGCGTCTTGCAGGCAGGTGCGGGCAAGCTTGCGCAAGGGCGCCCAGTCGCGCCCAGCCGTTCGAGATCGGCGGCAAGCCCCTCGATCTCTTCGGAAAGCGCGCCGAAGGCGGCCAAGGCCGCGATATGACAGCCCGTCGAAAGGCAATCGGCCGTGGAATGGTTGAGATTGACATGATCGTTCGGGTGGATCGGCGCGTAGCTGCCATAAGCGGCGCCGAAACCCTCGGCATTGGCCGCATTGGCCAGCACCTCGTTGATATTCATGTTGAAGGAGATGCCGCCGCCGCCATGGAACGCGTGCACCGGAAAGGCTTCGGAACGGGGCTCGGCCAGAAGGCCGTCGACCGCACGGATGATCGCCTCGCCCATGGCGGCATCGATCGCGCCGGTTTCGATATTCGTGCGCGCCGCCGCCTTCTTGACGTGAAGCATCGCATTCAGGAGCAGCGGATAATCCGAAAAGCGCGCGCCCCCGCCAAGCGGATAGAGTTCAACCGCGCGCTGCGTCTGGATGCCATAGAGCGCCGCTTCGGGCACGGCATGGCTGCCAATACTGTCGAATTCCTCACGGGCCGGGGGACGATCTGGGATCATCGGACGCTGCTCTCCTCTTCAGCGGGTCGAATTGATCGGCCATTTGCTCCCGCATGACAAACGACTATCGCGCACAGGTCATTCCAAAAACTCATGCGCCCGGATAACCAGACCCTCCCTCATTTGACTAAGCCGCCTGTGGCCGTCACATAGAAGACCGCCCGCAGCTCTGCGGGCCTGCGCTGGGCATCATGCGAGAGGATCATGCGAAGGCTTCCGGGTTTATCGTCAATGCGGGTGTTCGAGGTGGTCGGGCAAACCCGCAGTTTCACGCGGGCGGCCGAAAGGCTGAACCTCACCCAGAGCGCCGTCAGCAAGCAGATCAAGAACCTCGAGGACGAGATCGGCGAAGCGCTGGTCATCCGCCGCCACCGCAGTCTCGAACTGACCCCGGCTGGCACAGCTCTGCTCGAAACGATCCAGCAGGCGCTTCACGCCATCGAAATATCGCTGCGCGGCATTGCCGAAAAGCAGAACCGGAACCGGCTGCGAATCAACGTTCCGCCCACATTCGCCAGACGCTGGCTGCTGCCGCGGCTGGTCAGCCTGAAGCGCCGCCTGCCGGAAATCGATGTCAGCATCGGCACGGAACTCTCTGACAGTCTCGCGGAGCGGGGCCTGCTCGACTGCGCCATCCGCTTCGGTAACGGCGAATGGCCGACGCTCGACGCCAGCCTGCTGATGAGCGAGAAACACATCGTGGTCGCCGCCCCCTCACTTCTTCAGGACAGGATTCTCGCGACCCCCGGCGACCTCGCGCAGTTCACCTTCCTGCATGTTCTGGCCGCGCCGGACCGGCGTTACCTCACCTGGCGGCATTGGCTGGATGCCGCGGGCTTTCCGGAACTGGACACCCGCTGCGGGCTGGAATTCGACGTGCTGGACCTTGCCATCGAGGCGGCGCGCTGCGGTCTCGGCATCACCATCGCCGACCGCTCGATGGTCGAGGGCGACCTGAGAGCGGGCACGCTGCGGCAATTGTTCGACATCCAGGTCGAGGGCCACGAATCCTACTGGTTCGTCACCCGGCCAGGGGCAGCGCTCACGCCGAATGTAGAGGCCTTCCGCGACTGGCTGTTTCTGGAAGCCGGCGCGGAGGACCGCTGAACCATTCCTTCAAGGAATGCTTCACCCGAAAATTAGTCGTTTGCGCATTCTCACCCGCAGGCGCATTTGAGTAGCCGCAGCGGATGCGGCCAGGGAGAGAGGCTGCCCCGCGCCGATCCCAAGGTTCTCTCCTGCGGCGCCCGCCTTCCGGCGCATGCCGCCTGCCGAGGTGAGCCCTATGAACGACTATCGCAACTTCTACGCAGGCCGTTTCGCCGAGACCGCCGCCTCCGGACGGATCGACGTGCGCAATCCGGCGACCGGACAGGTCGTCACCTCCGTGCCCGCCGCAACCGGGGCCGAAGCCGCCGCCGCCGTCGAAGCCGCCCGTGCGGCGCAACGCTCCTGGCGCGCCCTGCCAGCCATCGAGCGCGGCAATGCCCTGCGGCGCCTTGCCGACGCACTGACCGCGCATGCCGGGAAGATCGGCGCAGCACTTGCCGCCGAATCCGGCAAGAGCCTCGCCGACGCCACCAGCGAAGTTGTCTACGGCGTCGAGCTGATGCGCTACCACGCCGAATGGGCGCGGCGTATCGAGGGCGAAGTCATCGAGAGCGACAATGCCGATGAAACGCTGATCCTGCGGCGCGAACCGATCGGCGTCGTCGCCTGCCTCATTCCCTTCAACTACCCGATCTACACGCTCATACGGAAAATCGCGCCCGCGCTGATTACCGGTAATGCCGTCGTCGTTCGCCCCAGCAACAACACGCCCGCCTCCGCGCTGGTCTTCGCCGAGGCGGTGGAGGCGGCGGCGCTGCCCGCCGGGCTTGTCAACATCCTGACCATGGACCATGGCGCCGCCCGCGCGCTCTGCACCCACCCGGCAGTTGGCATGATCACGCTGACCGGCAGCGTCGGCGCCGGACAGACCGTTCTCGACTATTGCAAGGCCAACATCGCCAAGCCCTCGCTCGAACTCGGCGGCAAGACGCCTGTCATCGTCGAGCCCGACGCCGATCTCGACGCCGTGGCCGCGATGATCGTTTCGGCGAAAACCACCCATTGCGGCCAGGTCTGCACCAGCGCCGAGCGCCTCTACCTGCATGAGAGCGTGCATGACCGCATGCTTGAAAAGCTCCGCATCGCCTTCGCTGCCCGCGCTTTCGGCGACCGGGCACATGATGCCGCACGGATGGGACCGCTTGCCAACGAAGCCTCGCGGCAGCGTATTCACGCGATGGTGGAGAAGGCCCGCATGGAGGGCGCCACCGTCGAAGCGGGCGGCTACCTGCCCGAAGGCGCCGGTTATTTCTATCCGCCGACCCTTGTTTCCGGCTGCCGGCAGGATATGGAAATCGTGCGCGAAGAAGTCTTCGGCCCTGTGCTTGCCGTGCTTTCCTATTCGGATTTCGACGAGGCCTTGGCGCTGGCCAGCGACCACCAGTTCGGCCTCAGCTCCGTGCTCTTCACCGAGAACTACCGCAAGGCCATGCGCGCCGCCGCAGCCATCGAGGCTGGCGAACTCTACATCAACCGCTTTCCGGCCGATCCCTACCAGGGTTTCCATTCCGGCTGGAAGAAATCCGGCCTCGGCGGCGATGACGGCAAGCACGGCATGCTGGAATTCACCCAGACCCGGCTCGTCGTCCTGAAACACTGACCCATCGGCCACGCGGCCGAAGCCCGCCCCAAGAAGAAGGGTAATCCATGAAGCTCGTTTCCCTCAAGACGCATGTCGTCGCCGTCCCGCCGCCGCATATCGGCGGCATGTACTGGATCTTCGTCCGCCTCCGGACCGATTGCGGCATAGAGGGCGTCGGCGAGATTTACGCGACATCCTTCCATCCGTCCGCGATGACCGCGCTGATCGACGACGTGTTCGAGCGTCACCTCAACGGGCACGATCCGCATCGCATCGAACGCTTCTGGCGCTCGGCCTATTCGAGCGGCTTCACCCAGCGGCCAGACCCGACGATGATGGGCATCGTCTCGGGCCTCGAAATCGCCTGCTGGGACATCATCGGCAAGGCCGCCGGACGGCCGGTCGCCGATCTGCTCGGCGGCACGGTGCATGAGAAGCTGCGCGCCTATACCTATCTCTACCCGGTCAACGCCGCCGGTGAATACGACTACAACGATCCCGACCTTGCCGCCGAATGGGCGGTGAAGATGGTCGACGCGGGCTTTACCGCCGTGAAGTTCGATCCCGCCGGTCCCTATACCAACTATTCCGGCCATCAGCTTTCGCTCGGCGTGATGGACCGCTGCGAGGAATTCTGCCGCAAGATCCGCGAGGCCGTCGGCTCCAGCGCCGACCTCCTCTTCGGCACCCACGGCCAGATGGTGCCTTCCTCGGCAATCCGCCTGGCCCGGCGCCTCGAAAAATACGACCCGCTATGGTTCGAGGAACCCGTGCCGCCGGGGCAGGAGGCCGCCATGGCCGAGGTCGCCCGCGCAACCTCCATCCCCGTCTCGACGGGTGAGCGCCTGACGACCAAATACGAATTCCAGCGCGTTCTGGAATGCAAGGCCGCCTCCATCCTGCAAATGAACGTCGCCCGCGTCGGCGGCCTGCTCGAAGCCAAGAAGATCGCCGGGATGGCGGAAGCGTATTACGCGCAGATCGCGCCGCATCTCTATAACGGTCCGGTCGGCGCGGCCGCCAGCATCCAGCTTTCGGCGGCGACGCCCAACTTCCTCATTCACGAGGCCATCGTCGACTTCTCCGGCTTCCATGCCGAGGTGCTGAAGACAGGACTCACCGTCGAGGACGGCTACATCATTCCCTCGCGGGAACCGGGCCTCGGCATCGAGCTGAACCTCGACGTCATCGAGCGCCACACGCCCTATACGGGCGAGCGGCTGCACCTGCAAATGGGCAGCGAGCCCGCCGACGTGAAGGCTTTCGCCCCCGCGCGCGGCTGAGGAGACAAACATGACCTACGACTATATCGTCGTCGGCGCAGGCTCGGCGGGCTGCATCCTCGCGAGCCGGCTCAGCGAAAACGGCAAACACAATGTGCTGCTTGTCGAAGCCGGTGGCAACGACAACTCTTTCTGGTTCAAGATCCCGGTCGGCTACGGGAGGAGCTACTACAATCCCCGCGTCAACTGGATGTATTACAGCGAGCCGGAGGCGGAGCTTCACGGCCGCAGCATTTACGTGCCACGCGGCAAGGTGCAGGGCGGGTCCGGCTCGATCAACGCCATGATCTTCGTGCGCGGCGCGCGGGCGGATTTCGACGACTGGGCGCGCGCGGGCAATCCCGGCTGGGGCTATGACGATGTGCTCCCCTATTTCCGCAAGCTGGAAACCCATGCGAACGGCGCGTCTTCCTGGCACGGCGGCGAAGGCCCCATCCACGTTACGCCCATGCGCGGCATGACCCATCGCATCACCGATGCCTTTCTCGAAAGCTGCCGCGCGCTCAGCCTGCCGATGAATGAAGACTTCAACGGCGCCGAGATCGAAGGCGCTGGCGTCTACGACGTCAACACCAGACGGGGCCAGCGCTCCCATTCCAGCGCGGAATATCTGCGCCCGGCCCTCGGCCGTCCCAACCTGACCATCGAACGCAATGTGCAGGTCGAGCGGCTGACCTTCGCCGCCGACGGGCGCGTCACCGGTATCGAAGCGCGGCAGGGCGGGGCAAGGCGCATATTCAGCGCAAGGCGGGAAGTGATCCTTGCCGCAGGCGCGGTCGGCACGCCGCAGATCATGCAGCTCTCGGGCCTCGGCGACGGCGCCGCCCTCAAGGCAACCGGCATCGAGGTACGGCGGCACCTGCCCGCTGTCGGCCAGAACATGCAGGACCATCTCTGCGCCAGCTATTATTACCGCGCAACGATCCCCACCCTCAACGGCGAATTCGGCAGCCTCTTCGGCCAGGCGAAGCTCGGCCTGCAATACATGCTGACGGGCAAGGGGCCCTTCGCCATGAGCGTCAACCAGGCGGGCGGCTTCTTCCGCGGCGGGCCGGGCGAAGCCGGGCCGAACATCCAGCTCTACTTCAACCCGCTCTCCTATCGCATCCCCAAGGATCCGAAGGCCGGGCTGACGCCGGAGCCCTATCCGGGCTACCTGATCTGCTTCAACTCCTGCCGCCCCGCCAGCCGTGGCAGCGTCACGCTCTCCTCCCCCGATCCGCTCGCCGCGCCAGCGATCCGCCCGAACTATCTTTCGGCCGGAAAGGATATCGAGGAAATCGTGCAGGGCAGCAGGCTGGTGCGCAGGATCGTCTCGGCCGCAGCCCTCTCCGCCGTCACGGCCGAAGAGGTCTCTCCGGGCAGCTCCGTCGACAGCGAGGATGCGCTGATCGAGTACTTCCGCGAGAATTCCGGCTCGATCTACCACCTGTGCGGCACCTGCGCGATGGGGCCGGACGAGCGGTCCGCCGTGGTCGACGCAAAGCTCAGGGTGCATGGGATCGAAGGCCTGCGCATTGCCGATGCTTCTGTCTTCCCCAACATCACAGCCGGTAACATCAACGCGCCGACCATGATGGTGGCGGAAAAGGGAGCCGACCTTATCCTGCTGGATGCGGTATAGGCGGCTTGCGCGGCGTCTCGATGGCGCGATCTTTTCCTGCGAAGGGCAACATCGTCAGGGTCATGGATCGCCTCCTATGATGAATTCGACGCGGCGGTTTTTCTGCCGCCCCTCGGGATTGTCGGAGCCATCCTCCCGCGTGTTGGGCGCGACCGGGGCGGATTCGCCCTTGCCTTCGGCCGTGAAGGGCGAGGCGACGCCGAGATCCGCAAGCCAGGCCTCCACCGAGGCGGCGCGATCCTGCGACAGACGCTGATTGTAATCGTCGTCTCCCTTGGCATCGGTATGGCCGATAATGGTGACCGGAACCTCCGGCATCGCTTGCAGAACGCTGGCCAGTTTCGACAGGACGGGGCGGGCGTCGGCGCGGATATCGGATTTATCGAAATCGAACAGGACGTCGCCGGAAAGGCTGACGATGATGCGTTCGCCTTCCCGCCTCGCGCCGAGTTCCGAAAGCGTGTCCTCCGTCCGCAGGCGCTTGGTGGAATCCATGTCCTTGAGGCCGAAGGAGGAGGTTTCGCCGCTTTTACCGGCATTGCTGGCGGCGGGGCGTTCGGCAAAGCGGGAGCTGCCGATATCGATCGCCTGGAAGCGCGAGGGCTGGTCGCCCATCGCCCCTTCGCCTGCGCTGACCGTGTAACCATGTGCTAACGAAGGCAGGGCGATGGCAACCGCCGCCGCGATGGCGCACCTCATGGTTTCAGCTCCACCGGCAGCGTGATGCCGGGCGCGTTCGTGTCCTCCCCTGTGTGGCCGTGGTTGAAGACCAGCGTTACCTTTGCCGTGCCCGGCGGAATGACGCCGGGAAACAGCAGGTCGCCTTCCATCGTCTGGCCATTGCCGATGCGCATCCATTTGTTGTCGGCGATCTGGCGCATATGCAGCCGGTCCTGCTCGCCCTCCCCCCAGGCGAGATAGGCATTTTCCTCATCGTTCATGTTGACGCTGTTGGTCGCATGGCTGTCGAAGCTTGCCAGCAGGCGCACCTTCGTCGCGTCCTCGCCGATCGTTACCGCCTTCACCTGCACGGTAAGCCCCACCGGCACGCTGACCTGCCCGCCTTCTATGGTGAAGGTCTTGTCTTCGGCAAAGGCGGTGGCGGCGGGAAGCGCAAGTGCGGCAACGAGAAGCAGTTTCCTGAGCATGAACGTCTCTCCGTTGAAAGTTGAGCGTTTTACCCGAGAATAGTTAGGACACCCTCCTTCCGATGTCACCCCTCCCCGGCCAGGGGCGCCGGATTCCAGAGAACAGGGCGTTATCCGCGGCTATCGGCGCGCACCACCTCGCGCCATTCGCTGAGCGCCAGCTTGCGGTAGAGCGTGGCGCGTGACACGCCGAGATAATGGGCGGTACGCGTCACGTTACCGGCATTGTGCATCAGCGCCGAGACGATCCGCGCCTCCTCGAATTTCGAAAGAGCGCGGATTTCACCGCTGCGATGATGGCGCAGAATCTCCGGCGGCAGGGTTTCCGGCGTCAGCGCCTCGCCTTCGGAGAGAAGAAGCGCCTGCCGCAGAAGGTTCCGCGCCTCGTGGCCATTGCCCGGCCAGTGATATTGCATCAGCGCCAGCAGCGTATCGCGCCCAAGCGGCGCGGGCGGCAGGCAGAGTTCCGCCCGCAGGCCCGCCTCGATCCGGATCAGGCATTGCCGCAGGTCTGACGCCTTGCGCAGCGGCAGAAGCTCCGTCACATGCCCGCCAAGGCGGAAGCGCAGTTCCGGCGGCAGCCCCGCCAGCGCCTCGATATCCGGCAGCGAAGCCAGAATGGCGCCGCCGCTTGCGCTGGCGCGATCGATGAGAGCAGGCAGGCGCAGCAAGGCGGATGGCGGCAGGAGATCGGCGCGGTCCAGCACCAGCGTCGCCCCGGGCGGCAGGGCCTGAACGGGCTCCCGCCGGAGCCAGTCTTCCGTGATCCAGACCGCCGGGCGCTCCTGCGCAAGATGGCGCAACAGCCAGGTCTTGCCGCTTCCGGCCTCCCCGAGAACCAGCAGCGGCCGCCCGGCTGCCAGCGCTGCAACGGATGTCTCGATGCGGGCTTTCATGCCGGTGCCGGGCCAGGGCTCCCGGTCTGCCGTCATGCCGGCGCGCTGTCCGCCCGTTTGCGCCATGGCGGCGGCAACGCGCAGGGCAGCGCTTTCGGCCCGTCTCTGCAACTGGCGCAGCGCCAGCCGCGACGGCTGGTTCGCGGTCGAGATGGTGATTGCCCCGGCGGGCTGCCCTCCCTCCCCTTCCGGCATGACCGGGGCGCTGGCGCAACTGAGGCAATGCATCCAGCTCGGAACATGCTGCTTTCCTGCCAGCGCGACGGCGCGTCCCGTCTGCAACGCCAGCGACAGGCTGCTCGGCCCGTGATGCGCCTCCGACCAGATCGTTCCGGGCAGGATGCCGTAATTCGCCGCATCCCCCAGAAGCGCCGGGTCCGACCGGCAGACCAGACGCACCGCATCGGAAGCGCTCAGCGAGACGATGTAATCGGCGCCGCCCAGAAGCCGGTGCAGCCGTTCCAGCTCCGGCAGGGCCGCATCGATCAGCGCCGCATGGCGCTGGCGCGCCTGCGCCAGATCGCGGGGCGACAGGAATTCCAACTGGCGGGGGCTGCCGGAGGTGATGCCGTGCAGATGCCCGCAGCGCGCCGAAGCTTCCGCCAGCGCCGCGGAAAACCCGGTCTCCTCAGCCTTGCGCTCCGCAAGCGCCATCGCCGCCTCCCCTCCCCTTTTCGCCGATTTGCGAAATCGCTTTCACTTTCCGCCGCATCGTTTTTCCAGCAAAAAGGGGTTCAGTTCACCAGATCGAGCAGCCGGTAAAAATTGGTCACCGCCATCACGCCCATGCCGCGCAGCGGCTCAGGCGGCATTCCGGGCGCCGGGCCGTTCGGCACCGGCAACTCGCCGACCGGCCGTTCGGCGGCCATTGCCCGCGCCGCCAGATGGCCATAGGCCGTCGCCATGGCGACGCCGCGCCCGCAATAGCCGTGCGAGGTCCACAGGCCCGGCTGCGGCTGGTTGATATGCGGCACGAAATCGCCGGTCAGTCCGACCTTGCCCGACCAGCGGAATTCGATCGGCTGGCCCTTGAGCTGCGGATAAACCGACAGCATGGCCGCCTGCACATGGTCGAACTGGCGCTCGGAGCGCGGGCCGCGCAGATTGCCGCGGGTGCCGAACAGAACCCGCCCATGCGGATCCTTGTGCCAGTAATACAGGATGCGGCGGATATCGGAGACCGCCTGCTCGCCCGGCAGGATCGAATCGGCGATCTCCTTGGGAAGCGGATGGGTCGCGACGATATTGGTGTGCACGGTCGCGGTGCTGCGGTCGAGGCTGGGTTCGAGCCCGCTCGAATAGGCATCGGTCGCCAGGAACACCCTTTCGGCCCGCACGATCCCGCGCGGCGTTTCCAGCCGCCATTGCGCGCCCTCGCGGCCGATGCGGGTCACCGGTGTTTCGCGATGCACATGCGCGCCGAGCGCTATCGCGCCACGGGCAAGGCCCCGGGCATAGGACAGCGGGTTGAGCGAAGCGCCTTCGCTATCGATCATGCCGCCGATATAATGCTCGGAACCGAGCTGGCGGGCCAGCTCCTCCCGCGACATCATCGACAGACCGGGAAAGCCGTCCTCGGTCCACAGCCGCACGCGCTCCTCGACACGCGCCAGCCCTGCCCTGTTGTGGGCGGGCAGGATCCAGCCCGTGCGCTTGAGATCGCAGTCGATCGCGAATTCCTCGATCAGCGAGAACACCCTGTCGCTGACCGTGCCGCCGAAATCGGCCATGGCGCGGCCGCGCTCCCGGCCGAATTCCTTTTCCAGCACGCTGCGGCTGTTCTTGAAGCCGCGGATCACCGCGCCGCTATTGCGCCCCGAGCCGCCCCAGCCGGGAAAGCCGCCATCCAGCACGCGCACGCCGATGCCCTGACGCCGCAATTCGATGGCGGCGCTGAGCCCGGTATAGCCCGCGCCGACCACGGCGACATCGCAGCGGGCATCGCCATCCAGCGGCACGGAAGGATCGGCCTCGGTGGCGGTGGCCGACCAGAGGGAGGGAAATCGGTTCTGGCAATCGCCTGCATAGTCGGTCATCGGTTCTCCGGACGCGAGACGGGCTCGCCCATGCCACGGCCAGCATGAAGGCGCACCGTGGTCGCGTAGTGATATTCCAGTTCGGCCTGGGCAATGCTCACCTGACCGCGTTGCAGCGCGTCCAGAATACGGCAGTGATCCAGATAGGCGCCGCGAGGGCCTGCATCGCGCTGCAATTCGGTGGTGCGGATAAGCTGGACGCGGTCCAGAATGATGCTGAGTTCCTGCACCAGCAGCGGCTGGCCGCCCAGATCGGCCAGGGCGAGGTGGAAGGCGCGGTCAAGCTGGCTGAACTCCGAGCGGGTGGCGGCATCCAGCACCCGCTCCTGCTGCTCCAGGATCGCCTCGACCGGGGCCAGCGCCTCGCGCCCGCGCCGCACGGCGTATTCCACCGCCAGAAATTCCAGCGCGGCGCGCTGGCGGTAGGTGATCACCACCTCGTCATAGGTGAAGCTGCGGATCGCGTAGCGGCGGCCGTTGCGCACCACCAGCCCCTCCTGCTCCAGACGGCGCAGGGCGTCGCGGGCGGGCACGCGGGAGGAGTCGAACCAGTTCGCCACATCCTCCTCGCGCAAGGGCGCGCCCATTTCCAGCTCATGCCGCAGGATGCGCCGCTTCAGCCCGGAATAGACCATATCCCCCGTCGACAGGGGCGCGCCTGCGTCGGGGCTGGTGGCGTCTTGCGGTTGTGGAGGAGCCGGATGAGTCATGTCGTTCCGCTTGCGGTTGATGCGTTTATCAAATTCGGTATACCGAGAAATGTCAAGGACTCTTCATTCCCGCGCCTGTCAATTTCGTTTTCTTCCCGCTTCGAGCGGGTGGCCGGTGCCGGGCAGGGCGGCAAGCCCCGGCTTTCAACCTGCGGAGACAGGAGACATCAATAGATTGAAATCTATTACTATTTTTCGATATCTCGTTGATTGTAAAGGAAGAGGCTTTTTGCGCTTTGCAAAGCCTCACCCCATCCAAAATCCCAAAAATCCAGTTTGACACGGCGGCGCCAACAAAACTCTTGTATGATTCTCCGTTAGCCGTCATACTGATTTCAGTATACCAATAGGGCGAACAAACCGGCGGCACGGCAAAGCCGGACAAAAATCCGCCATGCGGCGGAGGAGGGCGTTTTGGGAAAGATGAAACTCGGCCTGTCGATGCGTTATCTCGGCTACCATCTGGCGGCCTGGCGTCACCCGGATTTCGATCCGGCCAGCATCACCAGTTTCGAAGCCTATCGCGACATCGCCCGCAAGGCCGAGGATGCGAAGCTGGACATGATCTTCTTTGCCGACGGCCTTGGCGTGCGCAGCGAGGACAAGCCGGAGGGATCGCTGTCGCATGACGTGCGCAACGCCGATCTCGAACCCCTGACGCTGCTTTCCGCCATCGCCGCCACCACCAGCCGCATCGGTCTGGTGGCGACGTCCTCCACCACCTATAACGAGCCCTATCATGTCGCCCGCCGCTATGCGTCGCTGGACATGATCAGCCACGGCCGCGCCGGGTGGAACGTGGTCACCTCCTGGTCCGAACAGGAGGCGCTGAACTTCAACCGCACCGAAAACCTGCCGAAAGACGAGCGTTACGACCGCGCCGAGGAATTCGTCGAGGTTGTCTGCGGCCTCTGGAACAGTTTTGATGCCGGCGCCTTCACCCATGACAAGCAGAGCGGCCAGTTCTACGACCCGGCCCGCATGCATGTGCTGAACCACAAGGGCAAGCATTTTCAGGTGCGCGGGCCGCTGACCTCGGGCCGCACGCCGCAGGGGCGGCCGCTGATCGTGCAGGCGGGCGCGTCCGACAAGGGCCGCGATATCGCGGCGCAATATGCCGACGTCGTCTATACGGTATCGCAGAATGTGGAGGAGGCGCGCGCCTTCTACGCGGACATGAAGGCGCGCGCCGCCCAATATGGACGGACGGGCAATGCGCCGCTGATCATGCCCGCGCTTGCCTTCTATGTCGGCGAAACACGCGAGGCCGCGCAGGCCAAGCTGGACGAATTGCAGGCTCTGATCGACCCGCTGGCGGGGCTGGCGCAGCTTTACAACTTCACCGGCGACCTCTCCGGCTACGATCTCGACAAGCCGATCCCCGAAGAGCATTTCACCGACAGGATCTCCATCGGCGGCGGCCTGCTGAAGAAGGCCCGCGACACCGGCATGACCATCCGCCAGCTTTACGAGCACATGGCCGCCGGTTTCACGGTGCGCTACGTGGTCGGCACGCCCGCGGAAATCGTCGACGACATGCAGCACTGGATGGAGACCGGCGCGGCGGATGGCTTCAACCTCTGCCCGCCGATCCTGCCGCAATCGCTGGACGATTTCGTGACCCTTATCCTGCCGGAACTGCACCGGCGCGGCCTGTTCCGCACCGAATACGAAGGCGAAACCCTGCGGGAAAATCTCGGGCTGGCCTGAGCGCATCCGGGACCGGGAACCTCGCAAGCATAACAATCAAAGAGGGAAGACAAACATGGGAAGCATGATGACCATCAGCCGCCGCGGCCTTCTGGCCGGAACCGGCAGCCTGCTCGGCCTTGCGGGGCTTGGGTTTTCGCCGCGGGTAGCCTTCGCGCAGGGCGCCTCCACCTTGCGCGCCGCCATCACCGGCTATGGCGTTCTGAACACGCTCGATCCCGGCAAGGCGTCGCTGGTGCCCGAATTCTACATGATCTGGGGCATCTATAACGGCCTGCTGAAATTCGACGACGCGATGAAGATCGTTCCGGATCTGGCCGAAAGCTACAAGCTGCGCGACAATGGCGCCATCGAGTTCAAGCTGCGCAGCGGCGTCAAGTTCCATGACGGCTCGGCCCTGACCGCCGAAGACGTCAAGTTCTCGCTCGAACGCCTGCTCGACAAGGATCTGGCCTCGCCCAACGCCTCGAAGGTGGCGGCGATCGAAACCGTCGAGGTGGTCAACGACCTCAATCTGGTCATCCACACCAAGGGGCCCTTCGCGCCGCTTCTGACCTTCCTGACCAATGCCCGCACCGGCACGCAGATCCTCTCCAAGTCCGCCTATGAAAAGCTCGGCGCCGAAGGCTATGCCCGCACCCCCGTCGGCACCGGCCCTTACAAACTCGCCGAATGGAACGCGGGCACCGGCCTGAAGCTGGAAGCCTTCGAGGACTATTTCGAGGGTGCTCCGGCCATCAAGACGGTCGAGGTGCCGCTGATCGTGGAAGAGCCCTCGGGCGTGACGGCGCTTCTCGGCGGCCAGATCGACATGACCTCGACCGTGCCGACCTCCGACGTGCCGCAACTGATGACCGACAGCAAGGTGCAGGTGCTGCGCCAGCCCGGCCTGAACGTGCGCTTCATCTCGCTGAACCTGAAGAAGCCGCCTTTCGACGACGTGCATTTCCGCCGCGCCGTCTCCATGGCCTTCCAGCGCGAGGCGATGGTGCAGACGGTGCTGTTCGGCGAAGGCGCGCCGCTGCACGGTTTCTTCCCGCCGCTGCTGGGCGATTACTTCACGCCGGGCGCCCGCCCGCTCACCAGCTTCGATCCCGCAGCCGCCAAGGAAGAACTGGCCAAGTCCAAATACAAAGCCGACGAGCATGCGGTCGAGGTCGTGACCTGGGGCGGCGGCTGGTGGAAGCGCTATGCCGAAATTTTCGTGGCGCAGGTCAATCAGGTGCTGGGAACGAAATTCACCGTCGGCGTCACCGATTCCAACGCCGCCTTTGCGCGCCAGACCTCGGGCGATTTCGTCGCGGGCGTCTGGGGCTGGCTGGGCTTCATCGATCCCGATGAATATGTCGGCGATATCCTGCACACGACCGGCTGGCGCAACATGGGCAAATATTCGAACCCCGAGGTCGACGCCCTCCTGGAAAAAGCCCGCGCCGAGCTGGATCCGGCAAAGCGCGCCGCGCTCTATCACGAGGTGGAAACCAAGGCGATCGAGGATATGCCGGTCATCCCCTGCTTCACCTCGAACATTCACAACCTGCTGGCGGCGAATGTCAAAGGCTTCGTGCAGAAGCCCTATTCCAACTATGGCGACCAGTTCGCGAAGGTGAGCCTCGGCTGATGTCGCAGAGCGAATCCGCCGCCGAAAAAAGCCGTGGCCTGCCTGTTTTCGGGCAGGCCGCGCGCCGCCGCATGCTGCTGCTGGCGGGCAAGGTGCTGAGCGCCCTTGCCCTGGTGCTGGTGGGATCGCTGGTGGTGTTCCTGACGATCAAGGCAGCGCCGGGAAGTGCAGCGCTATCGGTGCTGGGCGAACAGGCGACGCCCGAGGCCGTTGCCGCCTTCGAGCGCCAGCACGGACTGGACCAGCCGGTGTTCGTGCAATACCTGACTTGGCTCGGCAAGGCCGCGACCGGCGATTTCGGCGTGTCGCTGTCGATCGCCAGCGGACAGAAGATCTCGTCCCTGCTCGCCGTCAAGCTGCCCGCCACGCTATTTCTGGGCTTTTACGCGCTGGTACTGGCCATCGCCATTTCGCTGGCGCTCGGCATCTATGCCGCCCGCCATCGCGGCAAGATCGGCGATACCGTGGCGACCTCGGTTTCGGTGCTCGGTATTTCCATGCCGGATTTCTGGCTGAGCTATGTGCTGATCTTCTTTTTCGGCCTGTCGCTGGGCTGGTTCCCGACCTATGGCTATGTCTCGCCGCTCGATGATTTCGCGGGCGCGCTGCATTCCGGTTTCCTGCCCGCGCTGGCGATCGCCGCGCCGATGGCGGCGGTGTTTTCGCGCACGCTGCGCGCCGTGCTGCTGGAAACGATGAACCGCCCCTATGTGACGGCGGCGCGCTCCTTCGGGTTGAAACCCGGCTTCGTCTTCCTGCATTTCACGCTGCGCAACGCGCTCATCCCCTATCTGACGATCATCGGCCTGCAAATCCGCTATATCCTTGGCGGCGTCGTGGTGGTCGAGCGCATCTTCGGCATTCCGGGCGTCGGCTCCTTCATGGTCGATGGCGCTTTCCTGCGCGATATCCCGGTGCTGCTGGCCTGCACCGTCATCTTTCTTGCAATCGTGCTGCTGGTGAACACCCTGACCGACGCGCTGTGCAGCTTCCTCGACCCGCGGAGGTCGCGCTGATGAACCCCTTTCACCGCAACAGCCTTGCCCGCCGCTTCCTGCATCACAGGACGGCGCTCGCCGGTCTCGTGATCTGCGCGGGCGTGCTGCTCGCCGTCGTCTTCGGCCCGCTGCTGCTTCCCTTTGGTCCCGAGGACATGGACTTCATGGCGACGCTTGCCCCGCCCAGCCTCGCCCATCCCTTCGGCACCGACAGCTTCGGCCGCGACGTGCTGGTGCGCGTTCTCTCCGGCGGTCAGGTGTCGCTGACCATCAGCTTCCTCGCCATCCTGCTCGCCACCGTCGTCGGCGGCGGCATGGGGCTGACGGCGGCCTATCACGGCGGCTGGACCGATGTCGCGCTGATGCGCTTCGCCGATCTGCTCTTCGCCTTTCCGAGCTTTATTCTCGCGCTGCTGCTGATGGTGCTGTTCGGCTTCTCGACGCCCAACATCATCTTCGCCATCGCCCTGGTCTACCTGCCGATCTTCGCCCGCATCGCCCGCAATTCGACGCTGCTGGTGCGCGACGAGCCCTTCGTGCAGGTGGCACGGCTGATGGGGCGGCGCCCGTCGGCGATCATGCTGACGCAGATCCTGCCGAACATTTCCGCGCCGCTTCTGGTGCAGGCATCCGCGGGCATGGCCTTCGCCATCATTCTCGAAGCGGGGCTGTCCTTCATCGGGCTCGGCGTGCAGCCCCCTACCCCCTCGCTCGGCGGCATCATGTCGGATGGGCGCGAATATTTCAGCCGCGCGCCCTGGGTGCTGAGCATGAGCGGGTTTGCGATTTCGGTCGCGCTTCTCGGCATCAACCTGCTTGGCGACGGCCTGCGCGACCTCACCGATCCGCGCCTGCGCGAAAGGAGTTGAGATCATGGGTGATTGTCTCGTCGATCTGAAGAACCTGCGCGTCTCCTTCGGCAAGGGCGAAGGCCGGACCGATGTGCTCAAGGGCGTCGATGTCAGCCTCGGCCGGGGCGAGATCCTCGGCATCATCGGCGAATCCGGCTCCGGCAAGACGATGACCGGGCTGGCGCTGCTGCGCCTTCTGCCGCAGACCGCCACCGTCACCGCCGAAGCCATGACGTTCGAGGACCAAGAGCTGCAATCCATGCCCGACCGCCAGTTCGACGCCCTGCGCGGCGTCAGCATGGCCATGGTGTTTCAGGATCCCGTCGGCAGCTTCAACCCCTGCAAGTCCATCGGCTGGCATTTCGAGCATGCGCTGCGCCGCACCGGCATGACCGAAGGCTTCCGGGCCGAAACCGTGCGGCTTCTCGGCGAAGTCGGCGTCCGGCGCGCCGAGGAAACGGTGTCGCTCTATCCGCACCAGTTGAGCGGCGGCATGTTGCAACGCGCCCTGATCGCGCTGGTGGCGGCGCTGAAACCGCGCCTGATCGTGGCGGACGAGCCGACCACCAATCTCGACAAGATCGTGGAAAAACAGGTGCTTGATCTGTTCCTCGACATGCGCCGCAAGCTCGATGCCAGCGTGATCTTCGTCACCCACGACATGCCGATCGCCGCCTCCTTCTGCCACCGCATCGCGGTGATGAACGCGGGCGAACTGGTCGAGGCGGGGCCAACCGAACAGGTGTTCCGCAATCCGGCCCATCCCTATACCCGCCGCCTGATCGATACGGCGCTGGAACTGGCGGGCGCCAAGGGGCGGCCCAAGGCGAGTGCGGCCCATCGCGCCCTGCTGGAAGCGCGCGCGGGCGAGCCGCCGCTCTACAAGGTGCGCAATCTCAGCATCGCCTTTCCGCAATCGGGCAGGCATGGCGTGTTCAAGGCCATCGACGATATCAGCTTCGATGTGATGCCCGGCGAAATTCTCGGGCTGCTCGGCGAATCCGGCTCGGGCAAGACGACGCTCGGCCGCACGCTGCTGCGGCTCTACGCACCCTCCGAAGGCTCGATCGAATACCGGGGGCGCGACATTTCCCATATGCCCGAAAGCAGGCTGCGCGGCTTCCGCCGCGAAATGCAGATGATCTTTCAGGATCCGGGCGGCAGCTTCAATCCGCGCAAGACCATGGGCGCATCCCTGCGTGAAGCGCTGGTGGCGGCGGGCGTGCCCAAGCCGGATATTCCGCAACGGATCGTGGCGCTGCTGGAACGCGTCGGCCTGCAAGCCCTGCATGCGGAACGCTACGCGCATGAAATGTCGGGCGGGCAATTGCAGCGCGTGGCGATCGCCCGCGCCATCGCCCTCAATCCCAGGGTGCTGGTCGCCGACGAGGCGGTGTCGAAGCTGGACGTTTCGGTGCGCGCGGGCGTTCTCAACCTGTTGACGGATGTGCAGACGGAACTCGGCATGTCGATGATCTTCATCACCCACGATCTCGACGTGGCGCGCCATGTCTGCGACCGCATCGCGGTGATGTATCACGGCAAGCTACTGGAAATCGGCCCGACCGAGGATGTCTTCACCAATCCCGCCACCGAATACACCCGCAGCCTGCTGGCCGCGCATCACAACCTCGCAGACCTGATCGGTGCCTGACCCGTGACCCCTTCCATCGCCTATATCGACTGCTCCGACCTGATGCATGAAATGCTGCGTCTCGAATGGTCCGATCACGCCGACGCGATGAAGGTTCATGTGGGCGACATGCCCGCCTCGGAACTTCCCGCATTCTGCCGGGATGCCGCGCAGATCTGGAACGGCCATACCATGATGCCGCCGGAACTGCTGTCGCAACTGCCCAAACTGAAGCGCATCCTGTTTCTGGGCAGCGGCCCGGAAAGCTATATCGACATGGAATATTGCGCGAAGGCGGGCATCACCGTCGACAGGATTTCCGGGTATGGCGACCGCGCCGTCGCCGAACACGCGCTTTCCCTGATGCTGGCTTCGGCGCGCCGGGTGGCCGATATGGACCGCGCCCTGCGCGGCGGGCGCTGGGATCCGCTGGAAGGGATCGAACTTGGCGGGCGGCAACTGGGATTGATCGGCTTCGGCGGCATCGCCCGCAGCCTGGCGGGCATGGCGCAGGCGCTCGGCATGAAGGTCGCGATCTGGAACCGCTCTCCCCTCCCCTCGGAATGGGCCGGTTGCGCCGCCGGTCTCGACGCCCTGCTGGCGGACAGCGATGTCGTCTCCATCCATCTCGCCCTGAACCCGCAGACACGCGGCTTCCTGTCCGCCGAACGCATTGCCCGCATGCGCCCCGGCGCCATTCTGGTGAACACCGCCCGCGCCGGTCTCATCGAGACCGCCGCCATGATCGCGGCGCTGCAAGCGGGCCATCTTCGCCATGCCGGGCTGGATGTCTTCGACGTGGAGCCCCTGCCCGCTGGCGATCCCCTGTTTTCCGTGCCCAATGTGACCCTGACCACCCATGCGGGCTTCAAGACCCGCGAGGCAACCCGCCGGCTGATGGGCGTGGCGGTGAAGACGACCCGCGACTGGGCGGCCGGCTGATCCGTAAAGTCCTGCGGTTCTGCGTCCGGAAATGCGTAAAAACAAAGAGATAGAGCGTTTCCGGTGAACCCGTGCTCACCGGAAATGCTCCAGCACCGCGCCCGGGTTGAGGATGTTCTTCGGATCCAGCGCCTGCTTGATGGCGCGCATCATCTCCAGCGCGACCGGATCCTTGTAGCGCGCCATCTCGCCGGTCTTGGCGCGGCCGACGCCATGCTCAGCCGAGAAAGAGCCGTTATAGCGCAGGCAGACCTCGATCACGGCGCGATGCACCTCTTTCGCCCGGGCGCGGAAATCCGCCACCGCCATGCCGGGCGGCGGCGCGAAGTTGAAATGCAGGTTGCCATCGCCGAAATGGCCGAAGGGCGCCGAGACGATGCCGGGCATGACGGCCTCCGCCGCCCCCTGCCCTTCCGCGATGAAATCCGCAAGGGCGGCAACCGGCACCGAAATGTCATGCTTGATATCCGCATGCGCCTGTTTCTGCGCCTCGGCCAGACGTTCGCGCCGGTCCCAGAGCGCTGCGCGCTGTGCTTCGCTGGCGGCAAGCGTCGCATCCTCGACCAGCCCCGCCTCGAAAGCTTCGGCCAGAGCATTCTCCAGCCTTCCCTCCAGGGCCGGATCTTCGGCGGTGCTGAGCAGTTCCATCAGCACATAAGCCTGATGCTCGCCCGCCAACGGCGCGGCGCGATCCTGCATATGGGCGGCCAGCATCGTCCATGCGGGGGCCGAGATGAATTCAAAGGCGGCGATCCGGTCTCCGAACAGGCCGCGCATATGGCCGTACAGCGCCAGCGCATCCGCCGCCGAAGCCAGGCCGATCAGGGCGGTGCAGCGGCTGCGCGGGGCCGGATGCAGCCGCAGCACGGCGCGGGTGATGACCGCCAGCGTTCCTTCCGAACCGATCAGCAGGTTGCGCAGATCGTAGCCGGTATTGTTCTTGCGCAGCGCATTCAGGTCGCGCAGCACGCGCCCGTCGGCCAGAACCGCCTCGATGCCGAGGCAGAAATCGCGGGCATTGCCGTAGCGCAGAACATTGATGCCGCCTGCATTGGTGGCGAGAATGCCGCCGATCTGCGCCGATCCCTCTGCCGCCAGCGACAGCGGCAAATAAAGCCCCGCCTCCCGCGCCGCATCCTGAACCGTCTTCAGCGTGCAACCCGCTTCTGCGGTGACGGTGGCGTTGACCGCATCGACCTGCGGCGCCTGCCGCAGCCGCTCCAGCGACAGAAGCACATGCCCTTCGGGCGCGGCGGTGCCACCGACCATGCCGGTATTGCCACCGAGCGGCACCACCGGGACCGCATGCGCATGGCAATAGGCAAGCAGCTTCGAGACATCTTCCGTCGAGCCCGGGCGCAGCACGCAGGGCGCCGTGACGGGATAAAGACCGCGTTCCTCCAGAAGATAAGGCGCCAGCTCCTCGGCCGTGGAGCGCACATGGCGCGCGCCGATCAGGGTTGCGAAAACCTTGATATGGCTCTGGAAACGCTCGTTTTCCGCATTGCGCGCAGTCTCCGGCATGGCTCGTTCCTCATTCTCACCGCAACAGGGTTCCATGAAGCGAAAGCCGGATCAACTGTCTCACATGCGACACTATGGCGGGAGCGGTTTCGCTGGCATTCTGGCTGTCCTAACCGGATCCGAACGACGAGAGAGAACGAGATGGCCGAGTCCACCGATCCCAGCCTGCACCCCGGCAATCTTGCCGAAGGCCTGCGCTGGACCATGCGCCACGCCGCAATGGGCGTCGCCCTGATCACGACCCGCGATGCGGCAGGCGGTTATCACGGGCTGGCGGTCACCACGGCGAATTCGCTGTCGATGGAGCCTCCCTCGATGATGTTCGCAGTCAACCGCACGGCCTCCGCCGCTCCCGCGCTGGCCGAGAGCGGCACGTTCTGCATCAATATCCTCGGCGCCGGGCATGAGCTGATCCTCGGCCTGTTTTCGCGCTCCGATACCCGCGCCGAGCGCTTTTCTAGCCCGCTCTGGCAAGAGGGCGCCATGGGCCTGCCCTGGCTGAAAGGCAGCCTGTCCTCGATATTCTGCGTGCGCGACGCCGTTCACGAATATGGCAGCCATCTGGTCTATTTCGGCAGGATCGTCGATATCCTGCATGCGCAGGCAGACGCGCCGCCCGCGCCGCTGCTGTGGCGGCAGGGCGCGGTCATGCCGCTGGCGAGTTGACGCCAGGCAATATCAGGAGCCGAACAGCCGCCGGTCCCAGAAGACCGGCTGGTGCAGGCCAGCCGCAATTCCCGCGAAATCGGGATGGGCGGGGTTGATGAGGATATTGCTGTCCAGCCGCGCCACCACGCTGGGAACGAGCAGGATGGCGCTGCGCCGCTCCAGGCACCAGGCTTCGCCGAAGGCCTTGCTCACCGTCGCGGGCATCGCATCCCAGCCGGGAAGCGCGGGCGGCGAAAACACCTCGTAGCGCGTTCCCCGGGGAATGGTGATTTCCACGTAATGCTGGTTCGGCGGCAACCGGCCGCTGCCGTGCACCAGCTTTTCCAGAAGCGCCGTCGAATAATGCTCGGCGGTATAGATGACCGGGCTGCCGGGCGTGTTCCACCGTCCCGGCGCGATCGTCGAGCCGGTTGCGTCGAAAATGGGATAGGTTCCCGAGGGATCGCCGATCCGGTAGCAGGTCAGCGTGCGGTCAAGAACCTGCGCCGTCACGCCGCGCTGCCGTATTTCAGGCCGTTCAGGATATCGACCACCATTTCCGCGCCGAATTCGCTCTGGATGACGACGTCAATGGGGCGCCTGTCCTCAATCATCGGATGCGGGCGGAACAGAAAGTCGCGGGCATCCTCCTCGCCCTTCCAGACTTCCATTGCCAGGCCCCAGACGCGGGCGATCCGGGCCAGCCGGGTTCCCTCCTCCGCAGACAGGGTTTTGGTGGCCTTGCGGCGCTCATAGGTGGCGCGCGGCACCAGCCGGTACTTGAACTGGCTGTCGGCAGGCGCGATAAGGCGGGCAATGCGCTCGACGGCGCCGATCGGCAAGCCGTGCTCGATCTGCGTGACAAGGCCGATCGGCGACCGCCCCGCCAGCGGCACGGACAGGCCGAGCACGTCAACGACATTTGCTAAGGCAAGCATGGCAATCTCCTTGTCCATCTGAGACGAAATATAATCTCATGCGAGACATCATTCAAGCCGCCATTGCGCGCGGGCGCGGCCGGGCTACATTTGCCATGCATCGGAAACAGGAAGGGACCACTATTCGTGCTCAGGGCGGCAATCATTTCGCGCTTGCTGGCGGCGATGGCCTTCATCGCCCTGCCCTCCCCCTCGCCTCCGGCGGCGGCCGAAGCCGCGAACGCCTGCCTTTACGGCACATCCGAAGGCGAGCATCCGCTCTGCATCCGCAAGGACCGGTTCAACGCCGATCTCTGCGCCGCGATCGAGCATTTCGCCACCGCCAGAAATCTTCCGCCCGCATTTTTCGCAAGGCTCATCTGGCGCGAAAGCCTGTTCCGGCCGCAGGCCGTCAGCCCCAAGGGCGCGGAAGGCATCGCGCAATTCATGCCGGGCACCGCCCGCTTGCGGGGGCTGGAAGACAGTTTCGACGTTCTCCGGGCGCTGGATGCCTCGGCAAGCTACCTGAACGAATTGAAGCTGCGCTTCGGCAATCTCGGCCTTGCCGCCGCAGCCTATAATGCCGGGGAAAACGGCCTTGGCCGCTTCCTGTCGGGCGGGCGCCTGCCGATCGAGACCAGAGACTACGTCTTCGCGATCACGGGTTATCCGGTGGAAAGCTGGCGCGACAACCCTCCCGATATCGCCGCGCCCGATCTCGCGAAGGACAGGCCGTTTCAGGCAGCCTGCGTCACCCTTGCCGAGACACGGCGGATGAGCGAGCCCTTGCTGCTGCAATCCGCCGACTGGGCGCCCTGGGGCGTGCAACTATCCGCGCATTACAATCCCGCCGTGGCCGATCGCCTGTTCACCATGGCCATCGGCAAGCTTCCGGCGCCGCTGAACGGCGAGCGCGCCCTGCTGGTGCGCCAGCGCGGCGGAAATTTCGGCTACCGGCCACGCTATGCGGCACGGATCGGCCGGGAGACGCGGGCGGAAGCAAACAGGCTTTGCGCCGAAATCCGCACTGCCGGTGTGCCCTGCACCGTCTTCCGGAACCGGTAGAGCGCCGGGGACGCATCCGGAGCGGTTCGCGCAGCATGATCGCCACGGCCGCCCTCGCCCGCCTGTAACGGCAGTGGACGCTGCGGCCGCAAATCCGGACTGCTTTTGCCAAATCGAACGCGGACCGGTAAAAGCATGACAAAACATGCCGGAGCCTCGCTTGAAAACCATCGCAATCGATTTCGAAACCGCCAACGAGCAACGCGGCAGCGCCTGTTCCGTCGGATTGGCATGGATCGAGGACGGCCGCGTCGCGCGCGTCGAGGAGCGGCTGATCCGCCCGAAAACCATGCGCTTCTCCTCCTTCAACATCGCCATTCACGGCATCCGGCCGGAGCATGTGGAGGATGCCGGGGAGTTTCCCGAGGTCATGGACGAATTTGCAGACGAGTTTCGCGGCGCGACGATGATCGCCCATAACGCCGCCTTCGATTTCAGCGTCTGGCGCGCATGCCTCGACCAGTACCGGCAAAGCTATCCCGAACTGTCCTATCTCTGCTCGGTGAAAATGGCGCAGAAAGTCTGGCCGGACCTCGGCTCCCACAAGCTCAACGTTCTCGCCTCCCATCTCGGCCTGACCTTCGCGCATCACAATGCGGCCGAGGATGCCGCCGTCTGCGCCGAGGCGGCGCTCTCGATGGCGCGGTCCTTGCGCGTTTCATCCGTGCGGGAAGTTCCGGCAATGATCGGCATGAGAGCAGGCCGCCTGTTCGCAGGCGGCTATGAGGCATGCACCTGCCGGAGAAGCTGACCGCCCGCCAGATTTCCAAATTTCTTGCATGGCATGTCACATCGGGCAAAGCTGCCTCGTCATGATGGTGTCACCAACAAGAAGGAAACCGGCCATGACTGCCAGACTCGATCCTTTCACCGCCGCGCCCG
>JBDHTA010000046.1:0-26814 GCA_039808465.1 Rhizobiaceae bacterium
TGCATGTTCCCGGCGAGATTGCCGGACCGGGGCCGCATTTCCTCGTGCTGCGCCCCGAGAAGCTGACGCTGCTGCCCGATGCCGACGCCCCCGAAACCGGTGTCAACGTCATCAGGGGGCAGGTGCGCCAGTCGGTGTTCCACGGCGACAGCGTGATGATCTACGTCAACGTGCGCGACGCGCATGAAATCGCCCTGCGCATTCCGCTGCGCGGCAAGGTGGCGCTGCCGCAGCCCGGAGAGCATGTCGCCCTCGGCTACGGCATCGAGGATACGATCGTGGTCCCGGCCGCGGCCCCGCCGGGAGGAATGCGATGAACGCCGCCGGCAGCGCCCCCGGGCAGAACGAAACCGCGCTGGCCAGGCAGGCCTTCACCGAGCAGCTCAAGCTGTTGGCGCTGTCGTTTCCGGCGCTCCTGATCGTCGGCTTCATCGTCCTGATCCCCATCGGATGGCTGTTCTGGCTGTCCTTTCTGGATGCGAACGGCTTTACGCTGGCGCATTACGAGCGGCTTCTGCATCCCTCCTACGGGCTGACGCTGCGCACCACCTTCGAGCTGGCCTTCCTCGTTACCGGCATCTGCGTGGCGCTGGGATATCCGCTCGCCTATATCGCCGCGCAGATGGCGCCGCGCAGGGCCCGCATCGTGCTTCTATGCGTGCTGTTTCCGTTCTGGACCTCGCTTCTCGTGCGCACCTATGCCTGGCTCGTGCTGCTGCAAAGGCGCGGCCAGCTCAACACATGGCTCCAGGAATGGGGGCTGATCGACGCGCCGCTGCGGCTCGTGCATAATTTCACCGGCACCGCCATCGGCATGGTGCATATCATGCTGCCCTTCATGATCCTGCCGCTCTACGCCGCGATGAAATCCATCGACGAGAACTATATGCGCGCGGCGGCCAATCTCGGGGCTTCGCCGGTGCAGGCCTTCTGGCAGATCCATGTGCCGCTGTCGCTGCCCGGCCTTGGCGCGGGCGTGATGGTCGTCTTCGTGCTTTCGCTCGGCTTTTACGTCACCCCGGCGCTGCTGGGCGGCGGGCGCGTGATGATGTGGGCGATGCAGATCGAGCGCTCGCTCGCGGTCTATTCCGATTGGGGCGCCGCCAGCGCCCTCGGCGTGGTGCTGCTGGTGATCACGCTTGCGATGCTGTGGCTGTTCTCGCGATTGACGGGCGCCGTCAACGCCGCTGCGGGAGGAAAGTAGATGCTGCGCCGCCCTGCCACCTCCACCCAGATCACCCATCTGCAACGGCTCTGGCTTTACATCCTCTGCGGGCTCGTCCTGTTCTATCTGGTCGTGCCGACGCTGCTGGTGATCCCGATGAGCTTTTCGGGATCGCGTTTCCTGAGCTTTCCGCCGGAAACATGGTCGGTGCGCTGGTACAAGGCCTATTTCGACTCCGCCGAATGGCGCTCGGCGACATCGATCTCGCTCCAGGCGGCCGGATGGACGACGGTGATCGCCACGGTGACCGGGACGCTCGCCGCCTACGGGCTGCATTGCTCGCGCCTCAAGATCACGAAGCACCTGTCGGTGCTGCTGGTCCTGCCGATGATCATTCCGGTGATCCTGCTTGCCGTCGGCATCTTCATGCTGTTTGCGCCGCTCAAGCTCAACAGCTCGCTGACGGGGCTGGTGCTCTCGCATTCGGCGCTGGCGATCCCGCTGGTGCTGATCACCGTCACCGCCGGAATGCGCAATTTCGACATGAACCAGGAACAGGTGGCGCGCAGCCTCGGCGCCTCGCGGCCCCGGGCCTTCCTCACCGTCACCCTGCCGCAGATCAGGAACTCGGTCTTTTCGGCGGCGCTGCTGTCGTTCGTGGTCTCGCTGGATGAAGTCGTGATCGCGCTTCTGATCGCCGGGGGCGACATGGCGACCCTGCCGCGCCGGATGTTCCTTGCGCTGCGGGACGAAATCGACCCGACCATCGCCTCGATCTCGACCATCCTCATCCTGCTTTCGATCCTGCTGCTGGGCCTCTCCCAGTTTCTGGACCGCAAGCGTTCCGATTAGCCAGAAGGTGCAAGATGCTCCATTTTGAACGATCCGAATTCGACAGCCGCATCGCGGCCGCGCGCGCCCTGATGCGCAAGGACAAGCTGGACGCGCTGCTGCTCTTCGCGCAGGAGAGCCATTTCTACCTGACGGGATACGACACCTCCGGCTTCGTGTTCTTCCAATGCGCGCTGCTGACGCCCGACGAGGCCGATCCGCCGGTCCTGCTGACGCGGCGCCCGGATCTGGAGCAGGCGCGGCGCACCTCGACCTTCACGGATATCCGGTTGTGGTACGACCGCCCCGGCATGGATCCCTCGCAGGAGCTGTTTGCGATCCTCGAGGAGAAAAAGCTGAAAGGCGCCCGCATCGGCATCGAGATGCGCACCTTCGGCCTGACCGCCGATAATTACGCGCTGGTGGCGGCGCGGCTTGCGGGCTGGTGCGAGCTTGTCGACGCTTCCTGGCTGGTGCGCAGCCTGCGCGTGATCAAGAGCCCGGCCGAAATCGCCTATGTCCGCGAGGCGGCCGAACTGGCGGACCAGTCGCTCGAAGCGATGATCGAGGCGGCAGGCCCCGGCGTCTTCGAGGGCAAGGTGGCGGCGGCGGGCGCGGTGCCGATCCTTGCCGGGGGCGGCGATCCGCCGCCTTCCGGGCCGGTGCTGGGCTCGGGGGACCGCGCGCTTCTGATCCGCTCGGCCACGGGCTACCGCACGATGGACATGGTCGACCAGCTCACCCTCGAGCATGCGGGGAGCTACCGCCATTACTGCGCCTGCCTGATGCGCACCATCGCCATCGGCAAGGCCAGCGCCAAGCAGGAGCATATGTTCGACGTCACGCTGGAGGCGATCACCGCCATGACCGATGCCGCCCGCTCGGGCGCGACGCTCGGCAGCATAGACGACGCCCATCGCGAGGTTTTCGACCGCCGCGGCTACGGCCATGCGCGCATGTCGGCCTGCGGCTATTCGCTGGGCGCGACCTACCGGCCGACCTGGATGGACGTGCCGCCGATGATCTATTCCGGCAACGAAATGCTGGTCGAGCCGGGCATGACCCTGTTCCTGCATGCGATCCTGATCGATGCGGAGGCCAATCTGGCGATGTCGCTCGGCTACACGATCCTCACCCGCGACGGCGCGCCGGAGGTTCTCAGCCGCATCAAGCCGGAATTCGTGGTGAAAGCCTGAAGGGGAGCGCGTGCGATGGCGGGCGACAGCATTTTCGCCGCGGATTTCCGCCCGGTGCCCTATTGGTGGGAGGCGGCCGAACCGGAAGCGCCCGTTCCCGGCCCGCCGCCGGGCGCGGCCGATGTCTGCATTATCGGCGGCGGCTATACCGGGCTGAACTGCGCGCTGGAACTGGCCCGCAACGGCGCGAACTGCGTCGTCATCGATGAAAACCGGATCGGCTGGGGCGCAAGCTCGCGCAATGGCGGGCTGATCACCGGCGGGCTGAAGATCGCAAACAGCCCGCAGGCCGCGCAACTGCCCGAAGAAGACCGCGAAAGGCTGGTGGCCGAGGCGATCGGAACCTTCCGCTTCGTCTGCGATCTCATCGAGCGCGAGGGCATCGACTGCGACCTCGCCCGCGTGGGGCGCTTCACCTGCGCCTGGTCGAAAGGGCATTACGACAAGCTTGCGGCCTCGGCCGAGACTGTAGCGCGGCTGACCGGGGCGGGGGCATGGATGGTTCCGCCCGAGCGCCAGCGCGAGGAGATCGGCAGCGATCATTATCGCGGCGGTCAGGTCGCCGAGGCCGCGGGCACGCTGCACCCGGCCAAATATGTGCGCGGCCTTGCCCGGGCGGCGGCGCGGGCGGGAGCGCGGCTGGTCGGCGGCTGCAAGATGACCTCCATGCGCCGCGGCGGCGCGGGCTGGATCGTCTCGACCACGCAAGGGGAGATCTCGGCGGCGAATGTCATGCTGGCGACCAATGCCTATACCGGCCCCGAAGCGCCGTGGTTTCGCCGCCGCCTGGTGCCGGTCGCCAGCTTCATGATCGCGACCGGGGAACTGCCCGAGGACATCACGCGCAGGATCGCGCCGAAGGCGCGGGCCATGGCCGATACGCGGCGCGTGCTCAGCTATTTCCGCCTCTCGCCAGACCGCCGCCGCGTGCTGTGGGGCGGGCGCGTCGGCACGCATGACATGGATGCGCGGGAAAGCGCGAGGCGCCTGCATCGCGTCATGACGCGGGTGTGGCCGGAACTCGCCACGGCCAAGGTGACGCATTCCTGGAACGGCAACGTCGCCTTCACCTTCGATTTTCTGCCGCATACCGGCGCGCATGAGGGCGTGCATTACGCGCTTGGCTGCCAGGGCAACGGCGTGGCGATGCAGAGCTGGCTCGGCTTTCAGGCCGCGCGCGCCATGATTTCGAGGCAGGCGGGCGACAGCATGTTCGCCCGCTTTCCCTTCACCACGAAGCCGCTTTACGCCGGTGATCCCTGGATGCTGCCAGCCGTTCTCGCCTGGTATCGCCTGCGCGACTGGATCGACCGGACCAGAGGATAGGAAACGATCATGACCGATACCCGCGACCGGCTGCTCTCATGGCTCGATGCAGAGCGCGACGACATCATCGCCCTGCTGACGGATCTTTTGCGGGCGCGCAGCCCCAATCCGCCCGGCGACACCCGTGACGCCGCCAAGGTGATCACCGCTTATCTCGACCGCCACGGGCTTTCCCACCGCATCATCTCGCCGCATCCGGAAATGCCCAATATCGTCGCCGCCTTCGATGCCGGGAAGCCCGGCCGCCATCTGGTGCTCAACGGCCATATCGATGTCTTTCCGGTGCCGGAGGATCATCACGGCTGGAGTTCGGACCCGTGGCAGCCGGAGGTGCGCCAGGGCAAAATCTATGGGCGCGGCGCTTCCGACATGAAGCCGGGAACGACCGCCTCGGTGGTGACCTATGTGGCGCTCAGCAAACTGCGCGAGTCTCTCCTCGGCAAGCTCACGCTGACCTGCGTTTCCGACGAGGAGACCTTCGGGCCATGGGGCGCGCGCTATCTCGTCGAGCACCATCCCGAGGTTCTCGGCGACTGCATGCTCAACGGCGAGCCGAGCGGGCCGGAATCGATCCGCTTCGGCGAGCGCGGCCCGCTATGGCTGGAATTCGACGTGCGCACGGCGGGCGCGCATGGCGCCTATGTGCATGCCACCGAAAGCGCCACCAAGATCGCCATGGCGATTGCCGCCGAGCTGGAATCCCTGACCGCGCTCACCGGCGAGGTGTCCGGCAACGTGCAAAGCTATATCGACGCCGGGCGCGCCACGATGGACCGGATGATGGGGCAAGGCGCGGGCGATCTGGTCTCGAAGGTCACGCTCAACATCGGCACCATCCAGGGCGGCGAGAAGGTGAACATGATCCCCTCGCATTGCCGCTTCACCGCCGACCTGCGCCTGCCGGTGGGCATGAGCAAGGACGACCTGTTGCCGAAAGTGGCCGAGATCGTCTCGCGCTATCCGCAGGCCGAATGGCGCGAGGTTGGCGGGGCCGAACCTTCCTGGTGCGCCCCGGATCACGAGATGGTCGCCATCATCCAGAACAATGTCGAGGCGTTCGGCCGTCCGCGTCCGGTTCCCATCGTCAGCATCGGCGGCACGGATGCGCGGCTGTGGCGCTATGCCAACGTGCCCGCCTATGTCTACGGCCCCTATCCCTACGGCATGGGCTCGCATGACGAGCATGTCGAGATCGAGGAATTTCTGCACGTCGTGCGCACGCATGTCCTTTCGGCGCATGATTATCTGTCGCGGGCCTGAGCGTCCGCCCACCGGCAGCCAACGACGAAGGCGCACGCGATGTCCGCAAGCTATCCCAGACTGTTTTCGCCGCTGACGGTGCGCGGGCATGAAATCCGCAACCGCATCCTGTCGACCGGGCACCAGACCTATCTGGCGAAGGCGGGCCTGCCCGGCGAGGATTTCATCGCCTATCACGCGGCGCGCGCGCGGGGCGGCGCCGGGCTGATCGTCACCGAGGCCGCCCGCTTTCACGCCTCCTCGATGACGCAGAGCCCCGATCTCGTCATCGCCAGCGACGACGCGATCGGGCATTACGCGCGCCTTGCCGACGCCGTGCGCGCCCATGGCGCCCGCATCATCGGGCAATTGTCGCATGCCGGGCGCGTCAGCCGCAGGATGCAGAACGGCATGCGCGGCGTGGTTTTCGCGCCGTCTTCCGTTCCCGAAAACCGCTTCCACACCGTGCCGCGTGAAATGCCGGCCGATATGGTGGCCGAAATCGTCGCGGCGTTGGCGGAAGGCGCCCGCCGCTATATCGAGGCGGGCTATGACGGCGTCGAGCTGATGGCGAGCCACGGGCTGCTGTTCGCGCAATTCCTGAACCCGGCAAGCAACCTGCGCGGCGACCGCTATGGCGGGCCGCTGGAAAACCGCATGCGGGCCTTGCGCGAAAGCCTGATCGCCGCCCGCGCCGCGATTGGCGCGGGGCCGCTGATCGGGCTCAGGATTTCCGCCGACGAACTCGACGAGGGCGGGCTGGATCAGGCCACGGCGCTGGAGGTCTGCCGCAGGCTGAGCGGCGAGGGGCTTGTCGACTACATCAATACCACCGTGGGAACCATGGCGGCGCTGGGGGGCTCGATCCATGTGGTGCCGCCCATGGAAATCGCCCCGGCCTATGTGGCGGAGCATGCCCGGCGCATCCGCGACGCGGTGTCCGTGCCGGTCTTCGTCGCGGGCCGCATCAACCAGCCGCAGATCGCGGAAGGGGTTCTGGCCGCCGGGCAGGCGGATATGTGCGCGATGACGCGGGCGCTGATCACCGATCCCGACATGCCCAACAAGGCGCGCCTTGGGAAATCCGATGAAATCCGCGCCTGTATCGGCTGCAACCAGGCCTGCATCGGCCATTTTCACGCCGGTCATTCGATCTCCTGCATCCAGAACCCGGTCACCGGCCGCGAGGTCAGGCTGGCCGGGCTGGCCCAGAGCCGCCAGCGGCGGAAAATCCTGATCGCGGGCGCTGGCCCCGCCGGGATGAAAGCCGCCGTCACCGCCGCCGCGATGGGGCACGAGGTCATTCTCGCCGAGGCCGGGGCGCAGGCGGGCGGTCAGGCGCTTCTGGCGCAGCTTCTGCCGGAAAGAGCCGAGTTCGGCGGGCTGGTGACGAATCTGCTGGCCGAAGTGACGGGGCATGGCGTCGATCTGCGGCTGAACACGCGGGTCACGGCGGAGCTGGTGGAGAGGCTTGCGCCCGATGCCGTGATCCTTGCCACGGGCTCGAAGCCCGTCGAAACCCCGGTCGAGGGGCGCGATGGCGGCAATGTCATCGAGGCCATCGACCTGCTGGCGGGGCGCGCCAGGCCCGGCGCCCGCGTCGTCGTCGCGGACTGGCGCTGCGACTGGATCGGGATCGGCGTCGCCATGCTCTTGCAGCGGGCGGGGCATCATGTGCGCCTTGCCGTCAACGGCATCGCGGCGGGCCAGAACCTGCAACAATATGTGCGCGATCACTGGGCCGCCTGTCTGCACAGGGCGGAAATCGAGGTCATCGCCTATGCGCGCCTGTTCGGCATCGATGGCGAAAGCGCCTATTTCATCCACGGCGCCAGCGGGCAGCCGATCGTTCTGGACGGCGCCGACAGCCTGGTTCTCTGTTCCGGCCACGCGCCGGATATGACGCTGGAGCAGGAGCTTGGCCACTGTCGCCTGCCATTCGTCACCATCGGCGACTGTACCATCGCCCGCAGCGCCGAAGAGGCGATCTATGACGGGCTGGTGGAGGTGCGCGGCTTTCTCGAAGCGCTCGACCGGCCGGAATAGGCGGCGTCCGCGTGGCGCGAGCGCCGGCCGGATTGCCAATCCGGCCCGGGCCGATTAGCCTGCGCCAATCGAACGCGCCCGGATCATCATGCCCGAACCGACCACGAAACCCGATATTCCGCCGCTGACGGAGCGGGCCTTCCAGCTAACCTCACTGTTTACGATGACCAGGCCGGGCGCGCGGCGCTGGCCGTTTGCCCTGCGCGCCGCGCTGGCGATGGGGGTTCCGGCGGCAACCGGCTGGCTGGCGGGCGATCTGCCGGCGGGCCTGATGGCGACCATCGGCGGCTTCACGGCGGTCTACGGGAACGACCGGCCGTTCCTGAACCGCGCCGTTCACCTCGGCGCGATTGCGATATCGTTCGCGCTCGTCGTCATGATCGGCGTGGCGGCGGGCGGCACGCAATGGCTGACCATTCCGGTGGTCACGGCGATCGCGACCGCCGCCGCCTTCCTGTGCAGCGCGCTGAAGGTCTCCCCGCCCGGGGCCTATCTCTTCACGCTCGCGGTCGCGGCTGGCACGGCGATGGGCGCGGAGCACCTGGCATGGTGGCATGTGGGCACGCTCGTCTTCGCGGGCGGGGCCTTTGCCTGGATG
Organism: Rhizobiaceae bacterium; assembly: GCA_039808465.1. GTDB lineage: Bacteria > Pseudomonadota > Alphaproteobacteria > Rhizobiales > Rhizobiaceae > Metarhizobium. The sequence goes on from JBDHTA010000046.1 coordinate 8,402, forward strand.
CTGCATATGCTGGGGGCGCTGTTTGCGCCACGCGGCCCCGAGGTTCTGGCCCTGAAAGCGGCCGCCCGCGCCGTCGGCGATTTTCTCGCGGCGGCTTCGACGCCGCGCGCCGATGCGGCGCGGCATCAGGCGGCGGTCGCGCTGCATCTGGCCTGGACGGTGCTGGTCGGCCAGCAGCCGGTCCGGCCCCGCCCGAACGGAACCCTGTCGCGCCTGCGCGCCGAGGGCCGGGAACTGCACATGATCTTCGCCGAGGCGATCAATGCGGCGGCGGCTGGCGAGCCGGTCCCGCAGGACAATGGCGAGCGCGTGAAGGCCATCGCCGAGCAGAGATCGCGGCCACGGGACGTCACCGATCCCGGCCATATTCCGCTCGGCCGCGTCAGCGGCTGGCAATTGCTGAAGGAAAGCGCAAGGCCGGGCGCGCAGGCCTTCGAGATCGGCCTGCGCGTGGCCGTGGCCTCGGCGGTCAGCGGGCTTGTCGGCTGGGTGACGAATATCGAGCACGCCTACTGGATCACCGCCGCCGCCGTGCTGATGCTCTATCAGGGGCTCGACCGGGCGACGACGCTGCAACGGGGAATCCAGCGGGTCGGCGGCACCCTGATCGGCACGGCCCTGGCTGGCGGCGTGCTGTTCCTGCATCCCGAGGGGCTCTGGTTCGCCGCCGTGATTGCCGTGCTGCAATTCATCATCGAAATGCTGGTGCTCAGAAATTACGGGCTGGCGGTGGTGTTCATCACGGCGATCGCGCTTACCATCGCCTCGGGCGGGCATCCGGTGGCGGATATTCCGCATCAGGTCTGGGTTCGCGCCGAAGACACGATTCTGGGCTGCGCCATCGGCATTGCGGTGTTCATGCTGCTGGCCAGGCGCCACGCCACCCGGGCGATCTCGCAGGAATTGCTGCGGACCTGGGGCGCGGTCGATCTGGCCGCGCAGCTTCTGGCGGGCGGCGATGCCGATACGGCGGCGGCGCGCGGCGCCCGGCGCAATCTCCAGCATCACACGATCCTGCTGCTGCAAAGCTTCGATGCCGCCACCGGCAGCGGCGCGGAAAGCCGGGCGGCGGCGGAACCGCTCTGGCCCGCCGTCGTCGCCACCCAGCGCCTCGCCTACCGCCTGCTGGCCGCCGCCTGGCGGATCGAGGCGGCAACAGCCACGGGCGAAAATGCGGCGGTGGCGCAGGAACTGTTCGGAAGCGATGGCGCGGCGCGGCTGCATGCCTCGCTTGCCGGTATCGCCAGCGCGCTGAACAAGGGGGCGACGCCGCCATCCGCGCCTGACGTTCCGGCTTTTCTCGAAGCGGAAATCCGGCTGCTCGGCAATTCGATCGTCACCGCGCCCGGCCGGGCCTGACGGCAACGCTCACCCCCGCAGCCGGGCCGCGGCGGGATTCGGCTGCCCCTTGCGGAACACCAGATCTTCATCGACCGAGATCATGTCATGATGCAGCATGGACGCGCCGCCGAGAGCTGGCCCGTCGAGGCCGAGGGTTGAGAGAACCACCTCCGGCACGGGGTGGTCGTCGAGCAGGTTGCGCCGGGTATTGCGCAGGATATCCTCCGCGCAGAGCTGGAAAAGGCGGGCGACCGGCCCCCCCAGCACGACCCGTGAGGGATTGAAGATGTTGCTGATGATGGCAAGGCCGCGCCCGAGATAGAACGCCCAGTCATGCATCGCGGCAAGCGCGGCGGCGTCGCCCTCCCTGGCCATGTCGAGAAATTTCTCGATGTCGCCTGCCGCTCCCCCGCCATGATGGCGGTAGCGGGCGAGGATGGCATCGCGCCCGATGAAGCTTTCGAAGGAGCCCGGCAGGGTTGCGGTTTCGACGAAGCCACGGTCGCCCAGCACCATATGGCCGAGTTCCCCGGCATAGCCATCATGGCCGCGCAGGATTTGCCCGCCCGAGATGATTGCTCCCCCGATCCCGGCATCGAGGAAGATGTAAACCTCCGTATCCCCGCCCGGATGCCTGTTCCGGTAATTTTCGGCGAAGGCAAAGGCGTTGGCGTCATTTTCCGCCGCGATCACCGGCATTTCCGGCAGCAGCGCGGTGAGGATTTCCAGGATCGGCACATTTCGCCAGCCGAGAAACGGAGCCCGCAGCACGATGCCGGATTTATCGATCACGCCGGGAACGGTCACGCACAGGCCTTTGACGCCGTAGCTGCCGGAAAGGGGTTCCACCACCTCCCGCACGCTGGCCGAGAGGTTGCGGAGAACGGCCTTGGCATCGAGATGCGAAGCGAGCGGGAAATGCCGTTCGGACACGATGGAACCCGCGAAATCCATGGCGGCCACGGTGATGCGGCCGACGCCGATATCGGCGCCGACGAACAGGGCATGATGCGGATTGAGCCGGACAAAGGTGCCGGGCCGCCCGGTTCCCGCACTCTTGTCGTCCTCGGAGGTGTCTTCCATCAGCAGGCCGTCTTCGGCCAGCCCGGCCACGAGGCTGCTCGCCGTCGAGCGGGTGATGCCGAGTTCCCTGGCGATGTTGGCGCGGCTCACCCTGCCGTGGCGGAAAACGACATCGAGAACCCGGACTTCGTTGATGTGCCTGACGGCACTGGGCATTGACATTGCGGACTCCCGGTCTTGGCTCTCACGAACATGGACGGACAATCGGGGATGGACGGGCCGCATTCAACCCCATCGGATGCCGGATCGCCCGCAGGCCGAAGAAATCGCCGTGGTTGACTTCCGGGGCATAATATGTTTGTTTTTTATACAAACAAACTGAAAAAGGTTCCGTTTGCGCGCCCGGCGGGAAAGCGGCCTTCACACCCGGTCTTTCGAAGGTCATTCTCTTCACGCGGCAACCGGCCGCCTATAGCCTCAGGGGATTTCACCGATGCCAGCAAAACAGGAGCGGCGTCTGCGCGTGGGCGTGCTCGGCGCGGGCCAGATTGCGCAGGCCGCTCATTTCGAAAGCTGCGCCAAGGCCGCCAATGCCGATCTTTACGCGATCTGCGACGTTGCCGAGGATCTGCGCGAGCGCATGGCGATCGCCCATGGCGCGCAGAAAACCTATGGCGATTATGACGGCATGCTTGCCGATCCCGGCCTCGACGCGGTGATCATCGCGACGGCGGATGCCTTCCATGTGCCCGCCGCCCTGCGCGCCCTCGAAGCCGGAAAGCATGTGCTATGCGAAAAGCCCGTCGGCGTGACCGTCGAGGAATGCCTTGAACTCAAGGCGGCGGTGGAAGCGTCCGGCAAGGTGTTTCAGGTCGGCCATATGAAGCGTTTCGATGCCGGTTTGCAGGCGGCGAAATCCTTCATCCGCGATGAAATGGGCGAGATGATCGCCCTCAAGGCCTGGTACTGCGACAGCACCCACCGCTATCCGATGACCGATGCCGTGCAGCCGTTGATCGTCACCAGCGCCAATGCGAAAAAGCCCTCGGCCAATCCGAAAGCGGATCTGCGGCGTTACTACATGCTCGCCCATGGCTGCCACCTGATCGATACGGCGCGCTATTTCGCCGGTGATATCGTCTCCGTCCGGGCGCGGCTTTCGGAGCGCGCGGGCATCTGGTGCTGGTTCGTGGATGTGGAATTCGCCTCCGGCACGCTCGGCCATCTCGATCTCACCGTGCAGGTGCGCATGGACTGGCATGAGGGCTTCCAGATCTACGGCAGGAACGGCAGCATTCTCGGCAAGACCTATAATCCCTGGTATTACAAAACGAGCGAGGTCGATATCTTTCGCGAGGCGGATGGCGCGACGCATCGCGTGCTCGGCGCCGACGGCCATTTCTACCGCCGCCAGCTCGAGGGCTTTGCGCGCAGCATTCTCGACGGCGCCCCGATGGAGGGCGCCGATATCGATGACGGCCTTGCCTCGGTGCGGGCGATGGTCGCCATCGCCCGTTCGGCCGAAAGCGGCGGGGCCGTGGCATTGGCCGACGTGACGGGGGGCGTGTGATGACGCTCGGCATCTTCGCCAAGACTTTCGCGGGCACGGATCCCATGAGCGTGCTTGCAGCGGCGGCGGAGGCCGGTTTTTCATGCGCGCAATACAACATGGCCTGCTCCGGCCTTCCGGCGATGCCGGATGCGATCTCGAACGTCGATGCGCGCGCCGTCGCCAATGCGGCCGCCGCCACCGGCGTCGGCATCGCCGCCGTGTCGGGCACCTACAATATGATCCATCCCGACGCCGCCATGCGCCTTGCGGGGCATCGCAGGCTGGCGGTTCTCGCCGAACGCTGCGCTGCCATGTCCACGGGGCTGATCACGCTCTGCACCGGCACACGCGATCCGGACGACCAGTGGCGGGAGCATCCGGACAACGACACGCCGGAAGCCTGGCGCGATCTTCTCGATTCCATGGCGGCGGCGCTCGGCATCGCCGAGCAGTATGATGTGGTTCTCGGCATCGAGCCGGAACTGGCCAATGTCGTCAACTCCGCCGAAAAGGCGCACCGGCTGATCGGGGAGATGCAAAGCCCCCGCCTCAGGATCGTGATCGATCCGGCCAATCTGTTCGAGCGGGCGGCGCCTGAGGAGCAGCGCAGGATCGTCGCCTCCGCCATCGATCTTCTGGCGGATCGCATCGTCATGGCGCATGCGAAGGACCGCAATCCGGACGGCAGCTTCGCGACGGCTGGCAAGGGCGTGCTCGATTACGCCCATTACCTCGGCCGGTTGCAGGCCATCGGTTTCGGCGGGAGCCTCGTCACCCATGGGCTTTCCGCAGCGGAAGCCGCAGGCGTCGCGGAATTTCTGCGCGAATGCCTCGGGGGTGATGCGGCATGAGGCGATCCCGGCCATTCCCCTGCGCCGACGGCACGGTGCTGAATGTCGACACGGCCGGGGAGGGTGCCCCTGTTGTGTTCCAGCATGGCCTGTGCGGGGATGCCGGTCAGACCCATGAGGCATTTCCTGCGGAAGCGGGTTTTCAGCGCGTCACCGTCGAGGCGAGGGGCCATGGCGCTTCGCAGGCGGGGGAGCTTTCGCGGCTTTCGATCCCGGCATTTGCCAGCGACATCGCCGCCTTTATCGAGGCGAACCTCGCCGCGCCGGTCGTCACCGGCGGAATTTCCATGGGCGCGGCCATTGCCCTGCGCCTTGCCGTCAAGCGCCCGGAACTGGTGAAGGCGCTGGTTCTCGTTCGCCCCGCCTGGGTCACGGCTTCCGCGCCCGCCAACATGCGGCCGAATGCGGAAGCGGGCCAGCTTCTCGGGGCATTGCCGCCCGAGGAAGCCAGAGCCGCCTTTCTCGCCAGCGGCACCGGGCGGCGACTGGCCGCGGAAGCGCCCGACAATCTCGCCTCGCTCACCGGCTTTTTCAGCCGGAAGCCGGTCGATGTCACCGCCGCGCTGCTGACGCGCATCGCGCAGGATGGACCCGGCGTGACCGACGCGGAGATCGCCCGGCTTTCCGTGCCCGTCCTGATCCTTGGCCATGAGCGGGATGTCATCCACCCCATCGCCTCGGCAAAGGCGCTCGCGGACCGCATCCCCTTGGCGCGCTTTATCGAAATCACCCCGAAGGCGGAAAGCCGTGCGCGCCATGTCGCCGACCTGCATCGCGCCATCGGCGCCTTTCTGAAGGATCACTGAACGATGACGACGCCGGAGAAAAACTGGATTGCCAATCTCCCGAGGGACCGCCTGATCGCGGAATTTTCCGTCTGGTCCGCCGATCTCGTGCGGCTTGCCGATGATCTCGCCCGCGTCGAACCCCATGCCGATATCCTGCATATCGACGTGGCCGACGGCCATTTCGCGCCGGCCATGCTGTTCTTTCCCGATCTGGTGGCTGGCGTGCGCAAGGTTTCCAGCCGCCCGGTCCATGTGCATCTCATGGTGGCCGATGCGATCCTGCTGGCGCAGATCGAGCAGTTCGCCGATGCGGGCAGCGATCTCATCAGCATCCATGCCGAGAACGAAAGCGTTGCCGATGCCGCGCTCGAGCTTCTGGAGCGCCGGGGCGTTGCCGCAGGCATGGTTCTGAAGGTGGAGACACCGGTTGAAAACATCCGCAAATATGCGCCCCGCCTGAGCTTCCTCACCCTGCTCGGCACGGCCATCGGCGTCAAGGGCCAGGGTCTCGATGCGCGGGCCGGGGAGCGCTTGCGGCAGGCGGGCGCCATCATCGCCGAATGCGGAGCGGCGCAGCGGATCATCCTCGCCGCCGATGGCGGCATCCGCGAGCACACGGTTCCGCTGTTGCGCCAGCATGGGGCGGAAACGGTGGTGCTCGGCTCGCTCGCCTTCAATGCCCCCTCGCTGGAGGACCGGATGGCATGGCTGCGCGGGCTCTGACATCCGGCGCGGCGCCACGGCGGACCGCCATCGGCATCGATCTTGGCGGAACGCGGGTGCGCGGCGCGATCGTATGCGAGCAGGGCGCCGTCCTTGCCCGCGCCGAGGAGCCGACCGACGCGGCGGCGGGGCCGGAACGGGTGCTGTCGCAAATCCAGCGCCTTGCCGATGGCCTGATCGCGGCGGCCGGGCCGGGGCCGCTCGCCGGGATCGGCGTATCCGCGCCGGGGCCGATCGACACCGTCTCGGGGGTTGCCGGGGATATTCCCACCCTGACCGGATTTGCCGGTTTTCCGCTGAAGGCGGAGCTTCGAGAGCGGCTCGGCTTTCCCGTCCTTCTGGAAAACGACGGCATTGCCGCCGCAATCGGGGAGTGGCGGTTCGGGGCGGGGAAGGGCCGGGAGAACCTCGTCTATGTCACCGTCAGCACCGGCATTGGCGGCGGCGTGATCGCCGATGGGCGCGTCCTGCGCGGGCGAAAGGGCATGGCGGCGCATGTGGGCCACATGTCCGTCATGCCGGAAGGGGCGCTCTGCCCCTGCGGAAATTACGGCTGCTTCGAAGCCTATGGATCGGGAACCGCCTTCGCCCGGCGGGCGCGGGAGCGCGCATTGTCCTGCGCCGGGACCAGCCTCGGCGCGGAAGGTGCCGTGATCGACAGCCGCGCCGTGTTCGCGGCGGCGCGCGCCGGGGATGCCCTCGCCAGCCGCCTTGTCGATGAGGAGGCGGAAATCCTCGGCCGTGGGTTCGTCAGCCTCATCCACATTTTCAGCCCGGATCTGGTGATCATGGGCGGCGGGCTTTCCGATGAATTCGAGCGGCTGCGGCCGGGCATTCAGGACTATATCGCCCGCTGGGCCATGCCGGGCTTCAAGGATATCGCCGTTACCCCCGCAGCACTCGGCCAGAACTCGGGCCTGATCGGAGCCGCCGCCCTCGTCTTTGCCGCGCCTGTTCGCGCATGAGCGCGCCAGAAGCGGTCATTGCCGCAGATGGATCGTCCTGTCCGGCCTGAGCGCGTCGAGGAACGCCGCGTCATGGCTGACCGCCAGCACCGCTCCGTCATAGGCGTCCAGCGCGCTTTCCAGCGCCGCGATGCCGTCGAGATCAAGATGGTTGGTCGGCTCGTCCAGAATGAGCAGCATCGGCGGCGGCACCGCCCCGAGGGCGCAGGCAAGCCCGGCGCGCAGGCGCTCGCCCCCGCTCAGGGTCTGAGCCCGCCGCAAGGCGTCGGCAGCGCGGAACCCGAAGCGGGCCAGCGCCGCATGGGCCATATGCGCATCCGCCAGCGGGTTCAAACGCAGGAAATTGCCGCGCAGGGTCTCGGCCGGATCGAGCAGGGAGACGTGCTGGTCGAGAAAGGCGAAGGGGACCGCCCGTTCCATCGATCCGCCTTGCGGCGCGATCTGCCCGGTTACGAGCTTGAGAAGCGTGCTCTTTCCGCTGCCGTTCGGCCCGGCGATGACAAGGCGCTCGGGGCCGGTGACGGTCAGCGACAGGTCATGGATCACGCAGCCGCCGGGATCGTATCCGCCGCTGACACGGTCCAGCCGCAGAACCGTCCTGCCGGATGGCAGGCCGGTCGGAGCGATATCCATGCGCAGGGGCTGGAGAACCTCGATCTTCTCGCGGGCGCTGGAAAGCGCCTCTTCCGCCGCCTCGCGCCGGGCGTCGCGCAGACGCGCGCCCGCGCCGCCCGACGCCTCGGCGCGGCCTTTGGCGGCGTCCATGAGGATTTTCGGCTGATCGCCCTTCGCCCGCGCCCTGTGTCCCGCGCTATCCTTGCGCGCCTTGCGCTCGGCCGCCGCCTGCGCGCGCCGGGCGGCGTCAGCGCGGGTCTTTTGCGCATGCGCCAGATCACGCGCCGCCGCGTCCAGCTCCGTCTCCTTCCGCTGCCGGAAGGCGCTGTAATTGCCGCCATATCTGGCCGCGCCAAGCGAGGTCAACTCGACGATGGCATCCATTTCCTCCAGAAGCGCGCGATCGTGGCTGACGACGGCCGCGCCGCCCGTCCAGCCCCGCAGGAGATCGATCACCGCCCTGCGGCCGTCGCGGTCGAGATTGTTGGTCGGCTCGTCCAGCAGCAGGAAATCCGGTTCGGCAAGGATGAGGGCGGCAAGGGCAGCCCGGCTGCGCTGCCCGCCGGACAAGGCGGACAACGGGGTTCGCGGCCCAACCCGCAAGCCGCAGCGCAGGAGCGCGTCCTCCATGCGCGAGGGCAGGGTCCAGTCCGCGCCGGTGAGTTCGTCACCATCCGCAAGGCCCGCCTCGGCCCGGTCGAGCAGATCGAGCGCGGGGCGGACGCCGAACAGGTCGGCGATCGTCTCGTCCGGCCGTTCCATGGCGTCCTGCCGCATCATGGCGATGGAGCCGGTGACGCGCACTTGGCCCGAGGCCGGGCGCAGATCGCCAGCCATCAGGCGCAGAAGCGTCGTCTTGCCGGTTCCATTGCGGCCGACGATCCCGGTCCGTTCGGGGCCGAAGGTGAGGTCGAGACCGGTGAAAAGAGGGGTGCCGTCAGGGTTGGACCAGGACAGGCCGGAGAGGGAAATGGATGCAGGCATGGGCGGAGACTTCTCGCAGCGAAACAAACGGGGTGAAGGCGGCGAGGGTCAGATCCATGTCGATAGCGTCTCCAGATGCGGTATGGCTTCAAGGTAGGCGCGGCCCCGGCGCTTCGCAAGGGTGAAGACCGGGATTCCGGGATTCGGTCTCCCCCGTTGCGCAGGGCAATCGCCTGTGGCGTGACGCCCCTCATCCCGCTGCCGCGACCTTCTCCCCGCAGGCGGGGAGAAGGAGATATGCCGCTCCGGTTTCCTCAAAATAACAGCTATTCGTGAGGCAAGTCCCCTCTCCCCGCAAGCGGGGAGAGGGTTAGGGTGAGGGGCAAGTTCCATAGGCGATTGCCCCGCCCTTGCGGGGCCGCTCTTTTTCCGTATGATCGCAGGATATTACGCCGCATTCTCCCGTGCGGTTGCCGGGATATAATTCAGCACCGGGCCGAGCCAGCGCTCGACCTCCGCCACCGCCATGCCCTTGCGGCGGGCGTAATCCTCGGCCTGATCGCGCTCGACCTTGGCGACGCCGAAGTAATAGCTTTCGGGACTGGCGATATAGAGGCCGGAGACGGAGGAGCCGGGCCACATGGCATAGCTTTCGGTCAGCGTCACGCCGATTTCCCGTTCCGCGTCGAGCAGGCGGAACAGCGTCGTCTTTTCCGTATGGTCGGGCTGGGCGGGATAGCCCGGCGCGGGGCGGATGCCGTCATAGGGCTCGCCGATCAGCTCACCCGGCGAGAAGGGTTCATCCGGAGCATAGCCCCAAAGTTCCCTGCGCACATATTCGTGCATGCGCTCGGCGAAGGCTTCGGCGAAGCGGTCGGCCAGCGCCTTGACGAGAATGGAGGAATAATCGTCATTGGCCCGCTCGAAGCGCTCGGCGATGGCGATCTCGCCGATCCCGGCCGTCACCACGAAACCGCCGATATAATCCCCCTTGCCGCACCCGGCTGGCGCGACGAAATCGGACAGGGCGACATTCGGGCGGCCGTCGCGCTTGGTCAGTTGCTGGCGCAGCGTGAAGAAGGTCACAAGCGCCTCGTCCCGCGCCTCGCCGGTGAACAGGCGGATATCGTCGCCGACGGCATTGGCGGGCCAGAAGCCGACGACCGCCTTCGGCGTGAACCAGTTCTCGGCGATGATCTTTTCCAGCATCGCCTGCGCGTCGGCGAAAAGCTGGCGGGCGGCCGCGCCCTGCTTCTCGTCATCGAGGATTTTCGGATAGACGCCCTTCAATTCCCATGTCTGGAAGAAGGGCGTCCAGTCGATATAGCGGGCAAGCTCGGCCAGATCCCAGTCCTGCCAGACGCGGGTGCCGAGGAAGGAGGGCGTTTTCGGCCTGTAGGCGGACCAATCGGCCCGGAAGGCGTTTTCGCGGGCCTTGGCGAGCGGCAGCCGCTGCTTTTCCGCCTCGCTGCGCGCATGGGCGGCGGCGACCTTGCGGTATTCCGCCCGCAGCGTCTCGATATAGCCGGGCTTCATCTCCGCCGACAGCAGGCTGCCGACGACGCCGACGGCGCGGCTGGCATCGGTGACGTAGACGGCCTGCCCGCGTTCGTAGCGGGGATGGATTTTCACGGCCGTATGCACCCGGCTCGTCGTCGCCCCGCCGATCAGCAGGGGAATGTCGAAGCCCTCGCGCTCCATTTCGGAGGCGACATGCGCCATCTCGTCCAGCGAGGGGGTGATCAGCCCGGACAGGCCGATGATATCGACATTTTCCGCCTTCGCCGTTTCGAGGATCTTCGTCGCGGGCACCATGACGCCGAGATCGATGATCTCGTAATTGTTGCAGGCGAGCACGACGCCGACGATGTTCTTGCCGATATCGTGGACATCGCCCTTGACGGTCGCCATCAGGATTTTGCCTGCGCTCTGCCGCTGGCCATCGCCGCCATTGGCAAGCTTTTCCGCCTCCATATAGGGCAGCAGCACGGCGACGGCCTGCTTCATCACGCGGGCGGATTTCACCACTTGCGGCAGGAACATCTTGCCCGCGCCGAACAGGTCGCCGACGACGTTCATGCCCGCCATCAGCGGCCCCTCGATGACATGCAGCGGCCGCTCGGCATTCTGCCGCGCCTCCTCGGTGTCGATCTCGACGAATTCGGTGATGCCGTTGACCAGCGCGTGCTCCAGCCGCTTTTCCACCGGCCAGCCGCGCCAGGCGAGATCCCTTTCCCTGGCTTCCTTGCCGCCCGCGCCCTTGAAGCGCTCGGCGATTTCCAGCATGCGCTCGGTGGCGGTGCCGCCCGTCTTCGGCACGCGGTTCAGCACCACGTCCTCGCAGGCTTCGCGCAGCTCCGGCTCGATCGTGTCGTAGACGGCAAGCTGCCCGGCATTGACGATGCCCATGTCCATCCCCGCCTGAATGGCGTGGTAGAGGAAGACGGCATGCATCGCCTCGCGCACCGGCTCATTGCCGCGGAAGGAGAAGGAGAGGTTGGACACGCCGCCGGAGATGTGGACATGCGGCAGGCTGGCAACAATCTCCCGCGTCGCCTCGATGAAGTCGACGCCGTAATTGTCATGTTCCTCGATGCCGGTGGCGACCGCGAAGATGTTGGGGTCGAAGACGATATCCTCCGGCGCAAGCCCCGCCTTTTCCGTCAGCAATTTATAGGCGCGGGCGCAGATTTCCACCTTGCGCGCCTTCGTATCGGCCTGGCCCTTTTCGTCGAAGGCCATGACGACGACGGCGGCGCCATACATCCGCACCAGCTTCGCGTGATGCAGGAAGGCGTCCTCGCCTTCCTTCAGCGAGATGGAATTGACCAGCGGCTTGCCCTGCACGCATTTCAGGCCCGCCTCGATGATCTCCCACTTGGAACTGTCGATCATCACGGGCACGCGGGCGATATCCGGCTCGGCGGCGATGAGGTTGAGATATTCCACCATCGCCTTGCCGGAATCGATCAGGCCCTCGTCCATGTTGATGTCGATGATCTGGGCGCCGTTCGCCACCTGATCGCGGGCGACATCGAGTGCTGCCGCATAATCGCCAGCGGTGATCAGCTTGCGGAATTTCGCCGAGCCGGTGACATTGGTGCGTTCGCCGACATTGACGAAGGGAATGGCCTCGGTGAGCGTGAAGGGTTCGAGACCCGACAGCCGCATATGGCGGGGAATATCCGGGATGGGGCGCGGCCTGTGGCGGGCGGCGGCCCCGGCGATGGCGCGGATATGCTCCGGCGTCGAGCCGCAGCAGCCGCCGACGATATTGACGAGGCCATCGCGCATGAAGCCCTCGATCTGGGCGGCCATCTCCTCCGGGGTTTCGTCATACTGACCGAAGGCGTTCGGCAATCCGGCATTCGGATAGGCGCAGACGAAGGTATCGGCGACGGAGGCGATCTCGGCGAGATGGGCGCGCATGGCGTTCGCGCCGAGCGCGCAGTTGAGCCCGATGGAAAAGGGCCGCGCATGCCGCACCGAGTTCCAGAAGGCTTCCGGCGTCTGGCCGGAGAGGGTGCGGCCGGAAAGATCGGTGATGGTGCCGGAAATCATCACCGGCAGGTGGATGCCCTTTTCCTCGAACACGTCCTGCGTCGCGAAGATGGCGGCCTTGGCGTTCAGCGTGTCGAAGATGGTCTCGATCAGGATGATATCGGCGCCGCCGTCGATCAGGCCGCGCAACTGCCCGGCATAGGCCAGCGCCAAATCATCGAAGCTGACGGCGCGGTAGCCGGGATTGTTGACGTCGGGCGAGATGGAGGCGGTGCGGTTGGTCGGGCCGAGCGCGCCCGCCACGAAGCGGCGCCTGCCGTCGGTCTGCTCCGCGCGCAGGGCGGCGCGGCGGGCCAGGCGGGCGCCGTCGCGGTTCAGTTCGTAGACCATCTCCTCCATGCCGTAATCGGCCTGGGCGATGGTGGTGGAGGAGAAGGTGTTGGTTTCGAGAATATCCGCGCCCGCCATCGCATAGCGGAAATGGATATCCTCGATGGCGGCGGGCCGTGTCAGCGTCAGCAGGTCGTTATTGCCCTGCTGGTGGCAGGCGCAGCCATCGAATCGGGCGCCGCGAAAATCCTCCTCCACCAGCTTCAGCGTCTGGATTTCCGTGCCCATGGCGCCATCGAGCACGAGAATGCGCTCGGCCGCGACCGCCTTCAGCGCCGCGAGGATTTCGGAACCGTTGCGCGGCGGCAGCTCTGCGCCGAACAGCGCGTCCAGATGCGAATTGGTCATGATCGTCTTCTCCGGCATTCCCTAAGCCATCCGAAATCACATAAAGATATCTTTATGTCAATATATCTTTATGTTACTCAGAAATCTGTTCATTGCTAAACGCGGCATGTGTCTGTCGCAAACGGCGATGCGGTTCTGCTTGGGTTGTGGTTCCATTGCTGTGCTTGAGGTGCTCTTCGGCTTGTGTGGGCCGAGGGGATAATTGGGAAGCCGGTTCGATGCCGGCGCTGCCCCCGCAACGGTAGCAGAGCTGAAACTGCGGCAAAGTCCACTGGAGGATATCCGGGAAGGCGCCGCAGGGGTCCATGGGAGGACGGCTCTGAAGCCCGGAAACCAGCCTTGGGACCATCAACTCGACTGATCGCGGTGGGCGATCAAGAGAACGCAGTCCGCATGCCCGGCGCCTGGCCGGTTCTGCGGGCGCCCGTTTTCCCCTCAGTCCACCATGCCCAGTCCTTGACCTCGCGAGGACCGACCATGGATATCCGTTCCGACATGCTTTCGCGCCTTCAGGCGCGCAAACCGGGCTTCACGCTCGACCGCCCCTTCTACATCGATCCCGACTTTTACAAGCAGGATCTGGAGCATATCTGGTACCGCGACTGGCTGTTCGCCGGGCATGATTGCGAAATCCCCAATCCCGGCAATTACATGACCGTGCAGGTCGGCGAATATCCCATCGTCATCGTCCGGGCCGATGACGGCTCCATCAACGCGCTGCACAATTCCTGCCGCCATCGCGGCTCGCGGGTCTGTCTGGAACACCGGGGATCGGCGGCCAAGCTGGTCTGCCCCTATCACCAGTGGACCTACGAGCTGGACGGCAGCCTGCTCTACGCCCGCCAGATGGGCGAGGATTTCGACACGGCCGGTTTCGGGCTGAAGCGCGCCGCCTGCGAGCTGGCGGGCGGCTATATCTTCATCAGCCTTGCCGACGAGCCCCTGGACTTCGCGCCCTTCCGCGCCGCGATGGAGCCCTACTTCCTGCCGCACCGGCTGCGCGACGCCAAGGTCGCCCATGAAAGCACCATCATCGAGAAGGGCAACTGGAAGCTGGTCTGGGAAAACAACCGCGAATGCTATCATTGCGCGGCCAACCATCCGGAACTGTGCAAGACCTATCCGGAGGCGCCGTCGCTGACCGGCGTCAGCGGCGCGGAAAGCGATCCCGAGATCGCCGAGCACTGGCGCAAATGCGAGGCGATCGGCCTGCCGAGCCGCTTTGCGATCGACGAGCGCGGCGGGCAATATCGCGCCGCCCGCATGCCGCTGCTGCGCGATGCGATCAGCTACACCATCTCCGGCCGCAAGGCGGTGCAGATGCGCCTGTCCGACAACATCAACATGGACCGCCTCGGCACGCTGCTGCTGTTCCATTACCCGACGACGTGGAACCATGTGCTGAGCGACCATGCGATCACCTTCCGGGTGCTGCCGCTCAGCGCCACCGAAACCGCCGTCACCACCAAGTGGCTGGTGCACAGGGACGCGGTGGAAGGCATCGACTACCGGCTGGACGAGTTGATCCATGTCTGGACCGAGACCAACGATCAGGACCGGCAGATCGTCGAGGAGAACGCCCGCGGCATCCATTCGCCCGCCTATCGGCCCGGCCCCTATTCGCAGGTGCATGAGGGCGGCGTCGAGCAGTTCGTGGAATGGTACTCGGCCTTCATGCGCGAACGCCTGGGCGGCGCGGCGTCGCCGCTGCGCTCGGTCGCCTGAACGGGAGCGCGCCATGAACATGGTCCCGGTCATCGGCATGGTTCCCGACGCCCTGCCGCTCGATGAGATGAAGCCGTGGAATTCGGCGCGGCAGATGCTGGTCTGCACCGCCGTCCACGACGAGGCGCCCGATGTCAAGACCTTCACCTTCGCGGTGGAGGGCGGCGGCTGGTTCCGCTATCAGCCGGGCCAGTTCGTCACGCTGGAATTGCGCACGAAGGACGGCGACCTGCACCGCACCTACACGATCTCGTCGACGCCCTCGCGGCCCTACGCGATCTCGGTGACGGTGAAGGCGCAACCCGGCAGCGTCGGCACGCGCTGGATGTTCGAGAACCTGAGGCCCGGCTCGCGGCTGCGCGCCTATGGGCCGAACGGGCATTTTACGCTGAACCGGAAGCCGGGGCGCAAATTCCTGTTCGTCTCGGCGGGCTCGGGGATCACGCCGACCATGTCGATGCTGCGCTTTCTGTCCGATTGCGCGCCGGGCACCGATGTCGTGTTCATCAATTCGGCGCGCAGGCCGGAGGAGATCATCTTCCGCGACGAGCTTGCGCTGCTTGCCGCCCGCATGCCGAACCTGTCGCTCGGCTTCCTGCCGGAAAGCCGCTCGGCGGGTCTTGCCTGGGCGGGGCTGACGGGGCGCATCGACCGGCACAAGCTGGCGCTTCTCGCCCCCGACTTCATGCGGCGGGAGGTTTATTGCTGCGGGCCGGAGCCGTTCATGAACGCGGTGAGCGGCATGCTGCGCGCCGAAGGCTTCGACATGGGCCATTACCACCAGGAGAGCTTTGGCGCGGCCTCGATCGCGCAGAATGTGCACCAGCAGGCCGAAGACCGGATCGCCGGGGGCGTTACCGTGGAGTTCCTCGGTTCCGCCAGAACGGGGCCTTGCGAGCCGGGGCAGACGGTGCTGCAAGCGGCGCGCGCTGCGGGCGTACGCATCCCCGCCGCCTGCGAATCCGGCATCTGCGGCACCTGCAAGGTGCTCAAGCGCGACGGCGAGGTGGACATGCGCCACAATGGCGGCATCAGCAACGACGATATCGCCGCAGGGTTCATCCTCGCATGCTGCTCGCGTCCGCTCGGCAATGTTGCCGTCGAGGCGTGAGACGGGCCGCAACCGTCATTTCACTTTTGCGAGGATCCGGCGCGCCCGTTCGCATATGGGCGCATCGATCATCATGCCGTCGAGCTGGATCGCCTTGCCCGCCGCGTCTTTCTCCGCCGCCAGAATGCGCGCCGCCCATTCGATGTCCTGCGGCGAAGGCCGGAAGGCGGCGCGGATGGTGTCTATCTGGGCGGGATGAATGGCGAGCTTGCCGCCAAATCCCATGGCGGCGGCATGGGCGCTGTCGGATGCGAGCAGCGGCAGATCGCGGATCGCGGCCGTTACCCCGTCGAGCGGGGCTGGCAGCCCATGCGCCCGTGAAAACAGGACGACGGTTCCACGCGCCAGCGCCAGCGCGTCCCTTTCATGCCCGGCCCCGATATCGAGCGCGAAATCCACCGAGCCGAAGGCGATCTGGGCGAGGTTCGGCGCCGCGCCGGGCTGGCTAAGCCGGGCGATGCCGCGCGCGGTTTCCACCAGCGCCACGATCGGCATCGCCGGGCCGAGGCGTTTCGCGGCCTGCGCCAGATCGTCTTCGCTTTCCGTTTTCGGAAGCATGATGCCTGCGACCGGCAGGCGGGAAGCCGCATCCAGATCCTTCTCATGCCATGGCGTCGTCCGGCCGTTGACGCGAAGAAAGACGGGAACCGGAAGTTCCGCCAGCAGGCCATGCGCCAGCGCGCCGCGCGCCGCCTCCTTTTCGGCCGCTGGCACGGCATCCTCGAGATCGACGATGATCGCGTCGGCGCCGCTATCGGCTGCCTTGCGAAACCGCTCCGGCCGCGTTGCCGGAACGAACAGCGGGCAGGTGAGGGGCTGGAACGTCACCATGTGGCGGCCGCCGTCATTGCCGTTACGTCCGCCGCCGTTATCGTGGCAAGCTCGAAGCCGCTTCCGGTTTTCCAGGCCCGCGCCCGCAGGGTCTGCGCACCGCAGGCGGGGCTCACGCCCCGGAACGCGAAGCGCCGGGGCATTCCGCCGCCCGCCTCGATGGCGAGGTTCAGCATCAGCGTGGCCTGAAGCGGGCCGTGGATCACCAGTCCGGGATAGAATTCGGCCTCGCGGGCATAGGCTTCGTCATAATGGATACGGTGGCCGTTGAAGGTCAGGGCGGAGTAGCGGAACAGCAGGATCGGATCGACGGCGACGCTCCATTCGGCATCCGCATCGCCGCGCGCGTCGGGAGCGGGATCAGGGGCGGGCGCCGCCGCTGCCGCCCGGTAGACGATGTCGTGCCGCTCGCGAAGGGCAAGGCCGCGCCGGGTGGCGATTTCATGGTGGACCGTTACGAAGCAGAGCGGGCCGCTGCGCCCGGCCTTGGTCCTGATATCGCCGATCCGGGAGGTCCGGACCGCCTCGTCGCCTTCGCGCAGCGGATCGAGAAACTCGATTTCGCCGCCCGCCCACATGCGGCGGGGCAGGGGAACGGGCGGCAGGAAGCCGCCTCTGACCGGATGCCCGTCATGCCCCAGCCCCGAAGCCTCGACGGCTGGCGGCGACAGGCACCAGTGTATGCCAGCGGGCGCGGCCCCGGTTTGCGCAAGATGGGGGGCAAGGGTTGCCCGGAACCGGTCCAGCAGGCGCGGCGTGAGGGTTTCGGCAGGCGCGCTTTCGGTGCGGCCGATCCATGCGGTAAATTCGGATTGTCCGGTCATCATGCTCTCCATCGTCAGCCCGCGCCCCGTTCGGAAAATTCGGCGCGGACCGCGTCCGTCGCCGCGCCGAGGGCGGGCACCGGGCGCGGGCGAAAGCCATTGCCGCGCCCTGCGGGGCGGGGCATGGACGCCTTTTGCCCATCCGGCAGCGTGACCTCGACCCGGCGCAGTGCGGGATGCGCGCCAAGATCGCGAACCTCGGTATAGCGCCCCCATGCCACGCCAGCCGCGTCGAGCCGGGCGATCGCCTCCGCGACGCTCAGGCCGCCGAAGGCGGGTTCGAGTTCCCGGTCGACGGCCATGCGGTTGGCGGCCCGCAGCGGGTTGGTGGCGAAATCGGCATGCGCTGCAAGCTCCGGGCGGCCGATGACATCCGCGCAGAGCTTCTTCCATTCCCCGTTGGTCTGCACGGCGACGATCACCACGCCATCCCGGCAGGCAAAGGGCCGGTAGGGATAGATCGAGGCGTGCGACAGGCCGTGGCGGCCGGTTTCCTTGCCCGCATATTCGAAATGCAGCAGCGGCACCGCCATCCAGTCGGCCATCGCGTCGAACATGGCGATCTCGATCCGGCGTCCGCGCCCGGTCAGCCCGCGTTCGATCAGGGCTTCCAGAATGGCGGCATGGGCATTCATGCCCGTTGCGATATCGGCGGCGGAAACGCCGATCTTGGAAGGCGTCTCCGGCGTGCCGGTCACGGCGCAGATGCCGCTTTCGGCCTGCACCAGCAGGTCGTAGGCGCGCATCGGGGCATAGGGCGTGTCCTGCCCGTAGCCGTTGATCGACACGGCGATCAGGCGGGGAAAGCGCTCGGCGATCACCTCGGGCGTCAGCCCCATGCGGGCGAGCGCGCCGGGCACCAGGTTCTGCACGAGGACATCGGCGCGCCCGAGCATGGAGA
>JBDHTA010000047.1:0-26775 GCA_039808465.1 Rhizobiaceae bacterium
ATCGAAGGCGTGGGCGCCGCTTTCTGTGACGATCGTGCAGCCGCCGTCACGGCTTTCGATGCGCGTGACGGCGGCCGGGCGCAATTCACCGCCATGCGCCAGAATATGATCGACGCAGGCTTCGATCAGCCGCTTGGGATTGCTGACGAAGCGCGAATGCGGTTGCAGGACGCCTCTGGAAAACAACGGCGCCAGATGCGGTTCGAGATCGTGGATGGCGGCGCGGTCGAGAATGTCGAGGGTCATGCCGTGTTCGGTGGCGAAGCGCCGCGAGGCGGCGCCGCCCGCAAAGCCCGCCTCGGTGGAATAGACAGACAGCCTGCCGACATCGTGCATGACGCCATCGACCGGCACGATGCCGAAAAGGGCGTCATAGGCGGGAATGGCGTTGCGGCTGAGCGAGAGCAGGGCCTGCGCCGTCCTTTCGATCTTGGACCAGCGGGTTGCCAGCACCAGCCGCAGCAGCCAGGGCAGCGCCTTCGGAAAATAGCCGGGGCGGATGATGACCGGGCCATCCTTGTCCATCAGCATGGACGGGATATCCCTGAGGATGCCGGGGGTTGCGATCGGCAGGCAGCTCGACGCCTCGACGATGCCCGCATTGCCGTAGGATGCGCCGCCGGCGGGCCCGCGCGGATCCCACAGCGTCACCCTGTGGCCGGCCTTCTGAAGAAAGACCGCCGAGGCGACGCCGACGATGCCCGCCCCGATGACGGCGACGGAGCGCGCCGGTCCGTGTGGTGAAGCCGTGTCGCGTGTCTGCTGCGGTAATGGCGATAATTCGGACATCAATGGTTTTAACCGCTGAGCGGCCTCCCATAAAACCATACATGGCTGATAATAAATTCATACAAAAATGGCTTTGTCCATATCGAAAGCGAGCGAAGTGGCCATTTTTAATTGCCTTCTTGATTCGATCCCGTCCCGGCGCTATGGTTGCGGAACGGGGAAAAAGCCTAATTACATGGAATTTTTTGTTTTTCCTGCCGCGTGCGGCGGCAGGCGCGAACGGACGGCCCAAGGCAGACAAATGAATATGAATAAGCCAGACAAAGAGCCTGCCTATTCCGCGATCGCCGCGCGGCTTCAATCGGAAATCGCATCGGGTCTTTATCCCCCCGGCACGGCCCTGCCCACCCAGCGCGATCTCGCGACGCAACTGGGGGTGAATGTTTCCACGATCCTGCGGGCCTATCAGGAGCTTCAGGCGCGGGGGCTGGTGACGGGGCGCAAACGGCTCGGCACCATCGTCGCGCCGCAGTCCTTTCCGCCGCGCGATGCGGCGCGAACCGCGGCCGACGTCGCCGATCTCACCTACAATTCCCCGCCGGTGTCGGATTTCATCCGCGCCTATGCGGCGGAGCTGGCGCGCATCGGCGAAGACCCCCGCTTCAAGGAAGTCGAGAACTATTCCTCGCTGAACGGCTCGCTCTGGGCGCGGGCCGCCGGGTGTCAATGGATGGCGGAGGCGGGCCTTGCGGCGACGCCCGAGCGCGTCGTCGTCACCAGCGGCGCGCAGCACGCGCTTTTTTCCGCGCTCGCCACCTTCATCAAGCCCGGCGATGTGGTGATGACCGACCGGCTGACCTATTTCGGGCTGCGGGCGCTGGCCGCCACGCTTCAGTTTTCGCTTCTCTGCGTCGATTCCGATGAGGAAGGATTGGTGCCGGAGGCGATCGAGGCGCTGTGCCGCAATCAGCGCGTGGCTGCCCTTTTCGTGGTGCCGACCTTGCACAATCCCACCGCAAAGACGCTCAGCGCGGAGCGGCGCCAGCGGATTGCGGCGCTGGCGCGCCTGTTCGATTTCATCGTCATCGAGGACGACGTCTATTCCCTGCTTGCCGATAACGGGCTCAGGCCGATTTCCGCGCTCTGCCCCGAGCGGGCCTTCTACATCACCACCACCTCGAAGGCGCTGGCGCCGAGCCTGTGCCTCGGCTATCTGGTCGCGCCGCCCGAGCATACGGGCGTGGCGGCCGAATCCGCCCGCCTGACCGGCTCGATGTCGACGCCGGTTTCCGCCCTCGTCATGACGCGGTGGATCGAGGACGGCACCGCCCGCAGGCTGCTCGACGCCAACCGCCGCGAGATCAACGCCCGCCAGAAGCTGGTGGAAAAGGTGTTCGAGGGCATGGATTACAAATCCGCGCCCTCCTCGATGTTTCTCTGGCTGCGCCTGCCGGAACCGTGGCGGGCGCTGGATTTCGCCGCCGGTTGCCGCCGCCGCGGCGTGAAAATCCTGCCCTCGCCGGATTTCGCGGCCGACAACAAGGAAATCGAGCAGGCCGTGCGGATCAACATTTCCGGCACCATTCCGATGGAGCGCTTGCAGCAGGCGCTGGAGATCGTCCGGCAGCTTTGCGAGGACAGGCCGAGGGCTGTCCATGGGGCTGTTTAGGCCGTAGCGTTTTTCCGGTTCGCTGCGGCGAGCCACTGGAATTCGCCGCCCTGCTGCGCCACATCTATACAATAGCATGCTGAAGGACGAAGTCTTCCCGCCTCGACGGCGCGTTGCCCATGGCTGCGCGCCGGGACAGGCCCGTTCCGGGAGTCGTTGATATGACGCTGCAAGATCCGGTCGTCATCGTTGGCGCGGCGCGCACTCCGATGGGTGGGTTTCAGGGCGGCCTGAAGGATGCCAGCGCCGCCGAACTCGGCGCAAGCGCGATCCGGGCGGCGCTGGAGCGCGGCGGCGTTTTGCCTGAAGCGGTGGAGGAAACGGTTTTCGGTTGCGTGCTCTCGGCAGGGCAGGGGCAGGCACCCGCCCGGCAGGCGGCGATCGGCGCCGGTCTGCCCTTTGCCGCAGGCGCAACCACCGTCAACAAGATGTGCGGCTCGGGCATGAAGGCCGTGATGCTGGCGCATGATCAGATCGCGGCGGGCAGCGCTGCGGTCACTGTCGCGGGCGGGATGGAGAGCATGTCCAATGCCCCCTACCTGCTCGACCGGGCGCGGGGCGGCTACCGGCTCGGCCATGGCCGCCTCATCGACCACATGTTCCTCGACGGGCTGGAAGACGCCTATGACAAGGGCCGCCTGATGGGCAGCTTCGCCGAGGACTGCGCCGAAGCCTACCACTTCACCCGCGCCGCGCAGGACGAATACGCCATCGCTTCCCTGACCCGCGCCCGCAAGGCCATCGAAACGGGGGCCTTCGATGCCGAGATCGTTCCCGTCACCGTGGGGCGGACTGGTGGGGCGGTCGGCTGCGACGAGCAGCCCGGCAAGGCGAAGCTGGAGAAGATACCGGCTTTGAAACCGGCGTTTCGCGAGGGCGGCACGGTGACCGCCGCGAATGCCTCCTCGATTTCCGACGGCGCGGCGGCGCTGGTGCTGATGCGCCGCTCGCAGGCGGAGAGGCAGGGGATCACGCCGCTTGCCGCCATCATCGGCCATGCCACGCATGCGCAGGCGCCGAACCTTTTCGCGACCGCGCCCATCGGCGCATTGCGCAGGCTTGCCGGGCGCACCGGCTGGAGGCTTGACGATGTCGACCTGTTCGAGATCAACGAGGCCTTCGCCGTCGTCGCCATGGCGGCGATGCGTGATCTCGGCCTGGCGCATGACAAGGTCAATGTTCACGGCGGCGCCTGCGCGCTCGGTCATCCCATCGGCGCGTCCGGCGCGCGCGTGCTCGTCACGCTTTTGCATGCGCTGCAACGCCACGGCCTGAAGCGCGGCATGGCGGCGCTGTGCATCGGCGGCGGCGAGGCGACCGCGATGGCAATCGAAGTGCAGTAAGGAAAAAGACGCTTTCGGGAAGGGGAATGACCCATGATCCTGACGCAAGAGCAGCTCCAGATACGCGACATGGCCCGCGATTTCGCCCGCGAGCGGCTGGCGCCGGGTGCAGCGGAGCGCGACCGCGAGAGCCGCTTTCCCCGCGAGGAGCTGAAGGCGATGGGCGAACTCGGCTTCCTCGGCATGCTCGTGCCCGAAGCCTATGGCGGCTCGGAAACCGGCATGGTCGCCTATGCCGTGGCGCTGGAGGAGATCGCCGCTGGGGACGGCTCCTGTTCCACCATCATGAGCGTGCACAATTCCGTCGGCTGCGTGCCGATCCTCACCTATGGCGACGAGGCGCAGAAGCGGCATTTCCTGCCGGAGCTGGCCTCCGGCGCGTGGATCGGCGGCTTTGCGCTCACCGAGCCGCAGGCCGGTTCCGATGCCGCCAACCTCAAAACCCGCGCCCGCCGCGACGGCGATCACTACGTCATCGACGGCGCCAAGCAGTTCATCACATCGGGCAGGAACGGCGATGTCATCATCGTCTTCGCCGTCACCGATCCGGAGGCGGGCAAGAAGGGCATTTCCGCCTTCATCGTGCCGACCGCGACGCCCGGCTACGAGGTGGTGCGGGTGGAGGAAAAGCTTGGCCTGCATGCCTCCGACACCTGCCAGATCGCCTTCAACGGCCTGCGCATTCCCGTCAGCAACCGCCTCGGCGCCGAAGGCGAGGGCTACCGGATCGCGCTGTCGAACCTGGAGGGCGGGCGTATCGGCATCGCCGCGCAGGCCGTCGGCATGGCGCGGGCAGCCTTCGAGGCGGCGCGCGATTATGCCCATGAGCGCACGGCTTTCGGCGCGCCGATCATCGATCATCAGGCGGTGGCCTTCCGGCTGGCCGACATGGCGACGCGGATTGCCGTGGCCCGCCAGATGGTGCTGCATGCCGCCGCGCTGAAGGAGAAGGGACAGCCCTGCCTCACCGAAGCCTCGATGGCCAAGCTGTTCGCGTCGGAAATGGCCGAGAAGGTCTGCTCCGACGCGATCCAGATTCATGGCGGCTACGGCTACATGGCGGATTATCCGGTCGAGCGCATCTATCGCGATGTCCGCATCTGCCAGATCTACGAGGGAACCAGCGATGTCCAGCGCATCGTCATCGCCCGCGCGCTGCGGGATGGACAAGGGAGGTAGATGGAGATGGACGAGACCACGCATCTGAGCCTGCATGTGCCGGAACCGGCGGTGCGGCCGGGCGGCCAGCCGGATTTCTCCAATGTCACCATTCCCCGCGCCGGTTCGGTGCCGCGCCCGCCCGTCGATGTCGCGCCGGAAGAAATCCGCGATCTCGCCTATTCCATCATCCGCGTGCTCAACCGCGAGGGCGAGGCGGTCGGGCCATGGGCCGGGCTGCTTCCGGACGAGGAATTGCTGGCGGGCCTGCGCGACATGATGAAGCTTCGCGCCTTCGACGCCCGCATGCTGATGGCGCAGCGGCAGGGCAAGACCTCCTTCTACATGCAGCATCTCGGCGAGGAGGCGGTGAGCTGCGCTTTCCGCAAGGCGCTCGACAAGGGCGACATGAATTTTCCGACCTACCGGCAGGCGGGGCTGCTGATCGCCCACGGCTATCCGATGGCCGAGATGATGAACCAAATCTATTCCAACGAGGCCGATCCCCTGCATGGGCGGCAATTGCCGATAATGTATTCCTCGAAGGAGCACGGCTTCTTCACCATTTCCGGCAATCTCGCCACGCAATATGTGCAGGCGGTGGGCTGGGCGATGGCGTCCGCCATCCGCAACGACACCAGGATCGCGGCGGCCTGGATCGGCGACGGCTCGACCGCCGAATCCGATTTCCATTCCGCCCTCGTCTTCGCCTCCACCTACAAGGCGCCGGTCATCCTCAACATCGTCAACAACCAGTGGGCGATTTCCACCTTTCAGGGGATTGCCCGCGGCGGTTCCGGCACCTTCGCGGCGCGTGGCCTTGGCTTCGGCATTCCGGCGCTGCGCGTCGACGGCAATGATTATCTGGCGGTGCATGCCGTGGCGAAATGGGCGGCCTTGCGGGCGCGCCGCAATCTCGGCCCGACGCTGATCGAATACGTCACCTACCGCGCCGGGGCTCACTCCACATCCGACGATCCGAGCGCCTATCGCCCGAAAGACGAATCCGAGGCGTGGCCGCTCGGCGATCCCGTGCTGCGGCTGAAGAAGCACCTGATCGGGCGCGGCGTGTGGAGCGAGGCGCGCCACGCGCAGGCGGAGGCCGAGATTCTCGATGAGGTGATCGAGGCGCAGAAGGAGGCGGAAAGCCATGGCACGCTGCATGCGGGCGGCAGGCCCTCGGTGCGCGATATCTTCGAGGGCGTCTATGCCGAGATGCCCGCCCATATCCGCCGCCAGCGGCAGAAAGCGGGGTGCTGACATGGCAAGGATGACGATGATCGAGGCCGTGCGCAGCGCCATGGATATCGCGATGGAGCGCGATGACACCGTCGTCGTCTTCGGCGAGGATGTCGGCTATTTCGGCGGGGTTTTCCGGGCCACGCAAGGCCTTCAGGCCAAATACGGCAGGACGCGCTGCTTCGACACGCCGATCAGCGAATCCGGCATCGTCGGCACCGCCATCGGCATGGCGGCCTATGGCTTGCGCCCTTGCGTCGAAATCCAGTTCGCCGATTACATGTATCCGGCTTATGACCAGATCACCCAGGAGGCGGCGCGCATCCGCTACCGCTCCAACGGCGATTTCACCTGTCCGATCGTGGTGCGCATGCCGGCGGGCGGCGGTATTTTCGGCGGCCAGACGCACAGCCAGAGCCCGGAGGCTCTGTTTACCCATGTCTGCGGGTTGAAGGTCATCGTTCCCTCCAACCCCTATGACGCCAAGGGCCTGCTGATCGCGGCGATCGAGGATCCCGATCCCGTGATGTTCCTCGAGCCCAAGCGCCTCTATAACGGCCCCTTCGACGGCCATCACGAAAAGCCGGTCATTCCCTGGTCGAAGCACGAACTCGGCGAGGTGCCGGAGGGCCATTACACCATTCGCATCGGCAAGGCGGCGGTCCGCAAATCCGGCGGCGCGGTTACTGTCATCGCCTACGGAACCATGGTGCATGTGGCGCTGGCGGCGGCTGCGGAGACCGGCATCGATGCCGAGGTGATCGACCTGCGCAGCCTGCTGCCGCTCGATCTCGACGCGATCACCCGTTCCGTGAAGAAGACCGGCCGCTGCGTCATCGTGCACGAGGCGACGCTGACCTCCGGCTTCGGCGCGGAAATCGCCGCGCTGGTGCAGGAGCATTGCTTCTACAGCCTCGAAGCGCCGGTGGTGCGCGTCACGGGCTGGGACACGCCTTACCCGCATGCGCAGGAATGGGATTATTTTCCCGGCCCCGCCCGCGTCGGCCGGGCGCTGCAAGAGGTGATGGAGGGCTGGGATGGGTGAATTCGTCATCAGGATGCCGGATGTGGGCGAGGGCGTGGCCGAGGCCGAGCTGGTGGAATGGCACGTCAAGCCGGGCGATCCGGTGCGCGAGGACATGGTGCTCGCCGCCGTGATGACCGACAAGGCGACGGTGGAAATTCCCTCGCCGGTCAATGGCACCGTGCTCTGGCTGGGGGCGGAGGTTGGCGGCACCGTTGCCGTCAAGGCGCCGCTGCTGCGCATCGAGATCGCCGGGGAGGGCGAAAGCGCGCCGCCCGCGGACGAAAGGCCCGCCGAACCGGAAAAACCGCCGGAGCCCGCCGCTGCCGGGCCAGCCTCTCCCGCCGAGGCGGCGGATCGGCCGCTGGCGGCGCCCGCCGTGCGCCTGCGGGCGCGCGAGGCTGGCATCGATCTGCACCGGGTGGCGGGCAGCGGCCCGGATGGCCGCGTCACCCATGAGGATCTCGACCGCTTCATTACGGGCGGCGCCCGGCCCGCCGCCGGTCTGTCCCGCAGGACCGGCACAGAGGAGGTCAGGCTTACCGGCCTGCGCCGCCGCATCGCCGAAAAGATGCAACTGGCAAGCTCCCGCATTCCCCACATCACCTATGTCGAGGAAGTGGATGTCACCAGCCTTGAGGAGCTGCGCGCAACGATGAATGCCGGGCGCGGGCCCGATGAGCCGAAGCTGACCATATTGCCCTTCCTGATGCGGGCGCTGGTGCGGGCGCTGGAGGAGCAGCCGGGGCTCAACGCCACCTTCGATGACGAAACCGGCATCGTCACCCGCCACGCCGCCGTTCATATCGGCATTGCCACCCAGACGCCCTCCGGCCTGACGGTGCCGGTGGTGCGCCATGCCGAGGCGCGGACGATCCGCGATTGCGCCGCCGAACTCGCCCGCCTTGCCGATGCGGCCCGTGACGGCACCGCCACGCGCGAGGAGCTGTCCGGCTCCACCATCACCATCACCTCGCTCGGCGCGCTTGGCGGCATCGTCACAACGCCGATCATCAACCATCCGGAAGTGGCCATCATCGGCGTCAACAGGATCGCGATGCGGCCGGTCTGGGATGGCAGCCGGTTCATTCCGCGCCGTATGATGAACCTGTCGTCCAGCTTCGATCACCGCATTGTCGACGGCTGGGAGGCGGCGGTGTTCGTTCAGAAGATCAAGGCGCTTCTCGAAACCCCGGCGCTGATCTTCATCGAGGGCTGAGATATGAAGGAGATCGTCCGTTCCCATTCCCGTTTACCCGAAAGCGCCTTGCCATGCTCACCACATCCGAACCCGCCCCGCAAACCCTGACCGGCCGGACCGGCACGCTCGGCCGCATCCGGCTCAACCGCCCGAAGGCGCTGAACAGCCTGACGCTTGCGATGATCCGCGATATCGACGCCGCGCTCACCGCCTTCGAGGCCGATCCGGGGATCGCGGCGGTGCTCATCACCGGCGAGGGCGAGCGCGGGCTTTGCGCTGGCGGCGATATCCGCATGATCCATGACGGCGGCAAGGCCGGTTCGGCCGAGCCCGTGGACTTCTGGCGCGAGGAATATCGCCTCAATGCGCGTCTCGCCCGGCTGGCCAGGCCCTATGTCGCTTTCATGGATGGCATCGTCATGGGCGGCGGCGTTGGCATTTCCGTCTATGGCAGCCATCGGATCGTCACCGAACGCACGCGGTTCGCCATGCCGGAAACGGGTATCGGCTTTTTCCCGGATGTCGGCGCGTCCT
Organism: Rhizobiaceae bacterium; assembly: GCA_039808465.1. Lineage (GTDB taxonomy): Bacteria > Pseudomonadota > Alphaproteobacteria > Rhizobiales > Rhizobiaceae > Metarhizobium. Next base: position 8,898 of record JBDHTA010000047.1, read on the forward strand.
GGTTCCTGACGCGCCAGCGCAACGAACTCGGCACCTATGCCGGGCTGACCGGCGCGCAGCTTGCCGCCGGAGATGTGATGGCGCTCGGCCTTGCCGACTGCCATGTCGCCTCGCATCGCCTCGCGGCGCTTGCCGAAGACCTCTCCCGCCTGCCGGTCTCCGCCGCGCATGCGCAGGTTTCCTCCGTGATCGCCACCTTTGCGGAGGCGCCCCCGCCCGCCACGCTGGCGGCAGAGCAGCCCGCGATCGGCCGTCTGTTCGCCTTCGATACGATCGAGGAGATTTTCGAGGCGCTGGCGCGGGATGGATCGGACTTCGCGGAAAAAACGCTTGCCGTGCTGCAAACGAAATCGCCGCTCAGCCTGAAGGTCACGCTTCGCCTGCTCCGGCTCGGGCGCGCGGCGGCATCGCTGGAAGAGTGCCTGGAGCGGGAATTCGCTGCGACGGCGGGCGTGCTGCGCAGCCATGATTTCTACGAGGGCGTGCGCGCCGCCGTGATCGACAAGGACCGCAATCCGCAATGGCGCCCGGCGCGGCTGGGCGATGTGACCGAGCGGGACGTTGCCGCCTTCTTCGAACCTTCGGCAAGCCCGCTCTTCGCCGGGCAGGGGAGCAAAGGAGAACAGTCATGACATCCATTGCCTTTATCGGCCTTGGCCATATGGGCGGCCCGATGGCCGCAAACCTCGTGAAAGCAGGCCATGCCGTGCGCGGCTGCGACCTGTCGGCGGCAGCGCTCGGCCTCGCCAGAGATAATGGCGTGACGGCCTTCGCCTCGGTTGCCGAGGCGGTGTCCGGCGCGGGCATGGTGATCACCATGCTGCCTGCGGGCGAGCATGTGCTGTCGCTCTGGCGGGAGCTGGTGGAGATCGCGCCATCGGGAACGCTGCTCATCGACTGCTCCACCATCGACATGGACAGCGCCCGCAAGGCGCACGCGCTGGCGCAGGCGCATGGCTGCCCCGCGCTTGACGCGCCGGTTTCCGGCGGCACCGGCGGGGCGGCGGCGGGCACGCTGACCTTCATGGTCGGCGGCGATGCCACGGTTTTCGCGGATGCCAGGCCGGTTTTCGAGGCGATGGGCAAGCGCATCATCCATTGCGGCGAAGCCTCGGCCGGGCAGGCGGCGAAGATCTGCAACAACATGATTCTCGGCATCAGCATGATCGCGGTCGGCGAAGCCTTCGTGCTCGGCGAGCGGCTCGGTCTTGCGCATCAGGCCCTGTTCGATGTCGCCTCGGTTTCCTCCGGCCAGTGCTGGTCGCTCACCACCAATTGCCCGGTGCCCGGGCCCGTCCCGGCGTCGCCCGCCAATCGCGGCTACGAGCCCGGCTTCATGGCGGCCCTGATGCTGAAGGATCTGACGCTCTCGCAGGCGGCGGCCGGAGACACCGGCGCGATGACGCCGCTTGGCGCCGAAGCCACGCGGCTCTACCGGCGCTTTGTGGAGGAAGGGTCTGGCGCAAGTGATTTTTCCGCCATCATCACCATGTTGCGGAATGGATCGGCGTGAGGAGGAAGGAATGCAGCGACCTGTTATCGTGGAGCGGCAGGGCCGCGTCGTCATCGTCACGCTGAACCGGCCCGAGGCCCGCAACGCGCTGAATAGCGACGTGATGCTGGCCATGGCCGATGAGCTGACGCCGCTGGACCGCGATCCCGGCACCGGCTGCTTCGTCATTCGCGGCTCCGAAACGGCATTCGCCGCCGGGGCCGATATCAAGGAGATGGCGGACAAGGACTTCGCCGGAATGTACACGGAGGATTTCTTCGCCGCCTGGGATCGCTTCGCGGCGCTGCGCACGCCAAAAATCGCGGCGGTTTCCGGCTATGCGCTTGGCGGCGGCTGCGAACTGGCGATGATGTGCGACATCATCCTCGCCGCCGATACCGCCCTGTTCGGCCAGCCGGAAATCCGGCTCGGCGTCATCCCCGGCATGGGCGGCTCGCAGCGGCTGACGAAGCTCGTCGGCAAATCCAAGGCGATGGATCTGATCCTGACCGGCCGGATGATGGATGCGGCGGAGGCCGAACGATGTGGCCTCGTTTCTCGCGTGGTCGCGGCTGGCAGGCTGATGGAGGAGGCGCTGGCGGCGGCGCAAACCATCGCCAGCTACGGCAAGGTGGCGGCCATGGCCGCCCGCGAGGCGGTCGACCGGGCGCTGGAAACCGGCCTGCGGGATGGCATCCTGTTCGAGCGGCGGCTGTTCCACGCCCTGTTTGCCACATCCGGCCAGAAGGAAGGCATGGCCGCCTTCATCGACAAGCGCAAGCCGGATTTCAGCGGACGTTGAGAGAAGGACGGGAGGAGCCATGTTCGATTTTTCATTGGGCGAAACCGCCGATGCGATCCGGGAGATGACGGCGAAATTCGCCGCTGGCCGCATCGCGCCGATTGCCGCCGAGGTGGATGCAACCAACACCTTCCCCCGCCATCTCTGGCCGGAAATCGGGGCGCTCGGCCTGCACGGCATCACCGTCGAGGAGGAATTCGGCGGCTCGGGGCTGGGCTATCTCGAACATGCCGTGGCGATGGAGGAGATTTCGCGGGCGTCGGCATCCGTCGGCCTGAGTTACGGCGCCCATTCCAATCTCTGCATTAACCAGATCCGGCGCTGGGGAAGCCCGGAGCAGAAGCGCCGCTATCTGCCAAAACTCATCAGCGGCGAGCATGTCGGCGCGCTTGCCATGTCGGAGGCGGGTGCGGGGTCGGATGTGGTGTCGATGCGCCTGAGGGCCATGCGCAAGGGGGACCGTTATGTGCTCGACGGCACGAAGTTCTGGATCACCAATGCCCCGCATGCCGATGTCCTCGTCGTTTACGCGAAAACCGATCCGGATGCGGGGGCGAAAGGCATTTCGGCCTTCCTCGTCGAAAAAGGCATGCCCGGCTTTTCCGTATCGAAAAAGCTGGACAAGATGGGCATGCGCGGCAGCGATACCGCCGAGCTGGTGTTCGAGACCTGCGAAATCCCGGTGGAGCAGCGCATGGGCGGCGAAGGCGAGGGCGTGGGCATCCTGATGTCCGGGCTCGACTACGAGCGCGCCGTGCTGGCCGCCGGTCCGCTCGGCATCATGCAGGCTTGCCTCGATACGGTGCTGCCATATCTCAACGAGCGAAAACAGTTCGGAAAGCCGCTGGCGGAATTTCAACTGATGCAGGCGAAGGTCGCCGACATGTATGTCGCGCTCAATTCCGCGCGCGCCTATGTCTATGCGGTGGCGCGGGCCTGCGATGCCGGGCGTGCGTCGCGGGCGGATGCCGCCGCCGCCATTCTTCTCGCCAGCCAGAGCGCCGTCGCGGTTTCGCTGGAAGCCGTGCAGGCGCTCGGCGGCGCCGGTTACACGAAGGAATGGCCGGTGGAGCGCCATGCCCGCGATGCCAAGCTTTACGATATTGGCGCGGGCACCAACGAGATCCGCAGATATCTGATCGGCCGGGAGTTGCTGGCGTCATGACCGTGATCTCCTCGTCGCTCGATACGTCCGGCGCGGACTATGCCGAAAACCGCGCCCTCAACCTGCGCCTTGCCCGGGAACTGGCCGAAAAAACCGTGCTGGCCCGGCAGGGCGGCGGCGGCAAGGCGGCCGCCCGCCATATCGCCAAAGGCAAGATGCTGGCGCGGGACCGGGTGCAGGCGCTCATCGATATCGGCAGCCCGTTTCTGGAGATCGCGCCGCTGGCGGCGAACGGCATGTATGATGGCGAGGCCCCGGGCGCGGGCATCGTCACCGGCATCGGGCGCGTGTCCGGGCGCGAGGTGATGATCGTCGCCAATGACGCGACGGTGAAAGGCGGCGCCTATTTTCCGATGACGGTCAAGAAGCATCTGCGGGCGCAGGAAATCGCCCTCCAGAACCGTCTCCCCTGCCTTTATCTGGTCGATAGCGGCGGCGCGAACCTGCCGCATCAGGCCGAGGTCTTTCCCGATCGCGATCATTTCGGCGCGATCTTCTACAATCAGGCGCAGATGTCGGCCGAGGGCATCGCCCAGATTGCCTGCGTGATGGGAAGCTGCACGGCGGGCGGGGCCTATGTGCCCGCCATGTCCGATGAAACCGTGATCGTGCGCGGTCAGGGCACCATCTTTCTCGCCGGACCGTCGCTGGTGAAGGCGGCGACGGGCGAGATCATCTCGGCGGAAGAGCTGGGCGGCGCCGAAACCCATGGCCGCCGCTCGGGCGTCGTCGATCATGTCGCCGACAATGACGGGCATGCGCTGCTGATCGTCCGGGATATCGTCGCCACGCTGAACAGGGTGAAGACGCCCCGGATCGATCTGGCGCCGCCGCGCCCGCCAGCGCTGGACCCGGCGGAGCTTTACGGCATCATCCCCCCGGATGTCCGCTCTTCCTATGATGTCAGGGACGTCATCGGCCGTATTGTCGATGGCTCGGAGATGCATGAGTTCAAGCCGCTTTACGGGCCGACGCTGGTGTGCGGCTTTGCCCGCGTCTGGGGCATTCCGGTCGCCATTCTCGCCAATAACGGCGTGCTGTTTTCCGAAAGCGCGCAGAAGGGCGCGCATTTCATCGAGCTTGCCTGCCAGCGGCGCATTCCGCTGCTGTTCCTGCAAAATATCTCCGGCTTCATGGTCGGCGGCAAATACGAGGCGGGCGGCATCGCCAAGGATGGCGCAAAGCTGGTGACCGCCGTGGCGACGGCCAGCGTGCCGAAGGTTACCGTCATCATCGGCGGCAGTTTCGGGGCCGGGAATTACGGCATGTGCGGCCGCGCCTACCGGCCGCGCTTCCTGTTCACCTGGCCCAACAGCCGCATCGGCGTCATGGGCGGGGAGCAGGCGGCTTCCGTTATGGCGACGATCAGGCGCGATGGCATGGAAGCCCGGGGCGAAACATGGCCGCCGGAGGAGGAGGAAGCCTTCAAGGCCCCGATCCGCGACACCTATGAAGCGGAGGGCAACCCTTATTTCGCCACCGCCCGTCTCTGGGATGACGGCATCATCGATCCGGTCCAGACCCGCGACGTTCTCGGCCTCTCCTTCTCCGCCGCCCTGAATGCGCCGATCCCGGATGCGCCGCGTTTCGGCCTTTTCAGAATGTGAGGGGGAGAGCGGGATGGAAAGCCTTCTGATCGCCAACCGTGGAGAGATCGCCCGCCGCATCATCCGCACCGCGCGGCGGATGGGCATCCGCACCATCGCGGTTTTTTCCGATGCCGATGCGGGCCTGCCCTTCGTGCGCGAGGCGGACGAGGCGGTGGCGCTCGGCGGAAGCTCCGCCCATGAAACCTATCTGGCGCAGGAGAAGATCATCGCCGCCGCACGGCGGACGGGAGCCTCGGCGATCCATCCCGGCTACGGCTTTCTGTCCGAAAATGCCGGTTTCGCCGAAGCGGTGCAGGCGGCCGGGCTGATCTGGGTCGGCGCGCCGCCACAGGCGATCCGGGCCATGGGCCTGAAGGACGCGGCCAAGCGTCTGATGCAGGCGGCGGGCGTTCCCGTGACGCCCGGCTATCTGGGCGAGGACCAGTCGCCGCAAACCCTGGCGCGGGAAGCGGCTTCCATCGGCTATCCGGTCTTGATCAAGGCGGTGGCGGGCGGCGGCGGCAAGGGCATGCGCCGCGTCGATGCGCCCGGCCAATTCGCCGAGGCGCTGCAAGCCTGCCAGCGCGAGGCTGAGGCGGCCTTCGGCGACGACCGGGTTCTTCTCGAAAAATACATCCCCGATCCCCGCCATATCGAGGTTCAGATCTTCGCCGACACCTTGGGAAATTACGTTCATCTGTTCGAGCGGGATTGCTCGGTGCAGCGGCGTCACCAGAAGGTGATCGAGGAAGCGCCCGCGCCCGGCATGGACGAGGCGACGCGGCAGGCGATCTGCGCCGCCGCGCTGCGCGCCGCCGAGGCGGTTGCCTATGCCGGGGCTGGCACGGTCGAGTTCATCGCCGATGGCTCGGAGGGGCTGCGCGCCGACCGCATCTGGTTCATGGAAATGAACACCCGCCTACAGGTGGAGCATCCCGTCACCGAGGCGGTGACGGGGCAGGATCTCGTGCGCTGGCAGCTTGAGGTCGCCGCCGGAAAGCCGCTGCCGAAGCGGCAGGACGAACTGCATCTGAACGGCTGGGCGGTGGAAGGGCGGCTTTACGCGGAAAATCCCGCCGCCGGTTACCTGCCCTCCACGGGACGGCTTGCCCGGCTGCGCCTGCCCTCCGGCATCCGGGTGGAATGCGGCGTCGAGGAGGGCAATGAGATCACCCCCTTTTACGATCCGATGATCGCTAAGCTGATCGCCCATGCCGAGGACAGGGAACAGGCGTTGCGGCTGTTGTCCGCCGCCTGCGGGGAGGTGGAGATCTGGCCGGTAAAAATCAATGCCGGCCTTCTGGCGCGGATCGCGTCCGACCGGGATTTCATCTCCGGCGCGGTGGATACCGGCTTTCTCGGCCGCCGGGGCGCGGATCTCGCCAGCGGCGAGCCTGATGACGAGGCCGTGGCGAAAGCGGTCGCGGCGCTTGCCGCGCCATCGGGCAGCGATCCGTGGCAGGCGCTGCCGGGCTTCCGGATCAATGCCGCTCCCGACCTGCGGGGAAAGGTCCGCATCGGCGGAAGCGACCGCTGGGGCGATGGGGCGGCCGCCCCGCCCGCATCCTCCGCGATCGTCGATGGCGTGCGAGTCCTGTTCGATCGCGGTCACGCCTGGCAGATCGGCCTGCCCTCCGCGATGGCCGGGCAGGCTGCGGCGGGCGCCGCCGATGGCGCCGTGCTGTCGCCGATGCCGGGTGTCATCACCATTGTCGACATCGCCCCCGGCCAGCGCGTGTTAAAGGGAGACCGCCTTGCCGTGGTGGAGGCGATGAAGATGGAGCATATGCTGCGCGCGCCTTTTGACGGTATCGTGGAGAAAGTCGCGGTATCGGCGGGCGACAGGGTTTGCGAGGGGCAGGTGACTGCCGTGATCGGCAAGGGAGAGCCATGATGGGCGGACGGTATTTCGAGGAATGGACGGCGGGAGACCGGATCGACCATGAACTGCGGCGCACCGTCACGGAAACGGACAATCTGCTGTTCACGGCGCTGTCGCACAATCCGCAGCCGCTGCATCTGGATGCGGATTACGCCGCCGCCACCGAATTCGGGCGGATCGTCGTCAACGGCACCTTCACCTTCGCGCTCACCGTCGGGCTGTCGGTCGGCGATACGACGCTCGGCACGCTGGTCGCCAATCTCGGCTATGACAGGGTGGTGATGCCGAAACCCGTCTTCATCGGCGATACCCTGCGCGTGCGGACGGAGGTGGTGGAGCTTCGCCCGTCGAAATCGCGGCCGGATGCGGGGATCGTCACCTTCAGGCATACCACGCTCAACCAGCGCGGCGAAACGGTGTGCGAATGCCTGCGCACCGCCCTGATGCAAAGGAAACCGGCATGAGGATGCGCTCGCTGCTCTTCGTTCCCGGCGACCGCGCCGACCGCTTCGGGAAGGCCGCCGCATCCGGCGCCGATGCCGTCATCATCGATCTCGAAGATTCCGTTTCTCTCGCCAATAAGGACAAGGCGCGGGAAGCGCTGCTGCGCTACGGGCCTTCCCGGCGCGGCGCGCCAGCATTGTTCGTCCGCATCAACCCGGCGGGCAGCGAACACCTTATGGACGATCTGGACGCCGTTCGCCGGGCCGGGCCGGATGGCATCGTCCTGCCCAAATGCGAGGGGGCGCAAACCGTGGCTTTTCTCGCCCGGAAGCTGGCGGATGCGGGCTGCCCCGCCTTGCCGATCCTGCCGATCGCCACCGAGACGCCTGCGGCGATCTTCCGGCTCGGCACCTTCGCGGAGGTTTCCGGCTTGATCTGCGGCCTGACCTGGGGCGCGGAGGATCTGCCCGCCGCCATCGGGGCGGCAACCTCCCGCGAGGAGGATGGCGGTTACACGCCGCCCTATCAGATGGTGCGGTCGCTGTCGCTGTTTGCCGCGCATGCCGCGGGCGTGCGGGCGATCGAGACCGTCTATCCGGATTTCCGTGACGAGGCCGGGCTCCACGCCTATGCCGCCCGGGGCCGCCGCGACGGCTTTGCCGGAATGATGGCGATCCATCCGGCGCAGGTGCCGGTGATCAACCGGGCGTTTACCCCCGATGCGGCGGAAATCGGCAAGGCCCGCGCCATCGTCGCGGCGTTCCGGGCGAAGCCGGAAGCGGGCGTCATCGAAATCGGCGGGCGCATGCTCGATCGTCCGCACCTGACGGCGGCGCTGAATATCCTGTCCATGGCTGAAGGGGCGGATTGAACGGCGATGCCGCCGATATCCTGCGCCACTGGGCCTGATATCCGTCAGGCCATTATCCATGACCGGAAGACATCGCCGAGCTTTGCCACGCCCTTGCCGATCAGCGCGGCGGGCATGGAAGCATAGCCGAAGATGAAACCGGCGCGGGGATCGGCGGGCGCGGCAAACAGGCGGGCAAGCGGATAGATGCCGACCCCGTTTTCCCTGGCGGCCATGGTGAAGCGTTCTTCCTCCGTGGCGGGCAGCCCGTTGAACCACACCACGACATGCAGGCCCGCTGAGGTTCCGGCAATCTTGATCTCGCCGCCGAAAGCCGCCGCCATGGCGTCGAGAAAGACGGCGCGCCTTTCGGCGTTGCGCCGCCGCATCCTGCGGACATGGCTTTCATAGGCGCCGGTTTCGATCATCGCGGCCAGCGCCTCCTGCTCGAAGGTCGGCGATTGGCGGTCGGCGATCTGCTTGCAGCGCAGGAAGGGCGCGACCAGCGGTTCGGGCAGCACCATGTAGCCGAGCCGCAGCATCGGCGACAGGGTTTTCGAGACGGTTCCGATATAGATCACCCGGTCGCGGCCGGAGAGATGCAGCGGCGGAATCGGGCTGACGTCGTAGCGGTATTCGCCGTCGTAATCGTCCTCGATGATATAGCTGCTGCCTGCGAGCGCCCATTCGATCAGGGCCTGGCGGCGGCTGGCGGGAAGCACGCCGCCGAGCGGAAACTGGTGGCTGGGCGTCACGCAGGCGAGCGCCACCCCATGCGGATCGGGAAGCGCCGCGGTCATGAGCCCGTCCCGGTCGCAGGGCACAGGCACCGGTTCCGCGCCGCTGGCGATCATCACATTGCGGGCCATGGCATAGCAGGGCTCTTCGAGCACCACCCGGCTTCCGGGGTCGACCAGCACCCGCGCGCATAAATCCAGCGCCTGCTGCGAGCCGTTGACGATGAGGATCTGGCCGGTTTCGCAGCGGATGCCGCGGGCGCGCCACAGATAGGCCTGTAGCGCCTTTCGAAGAGACGGGCTTCCGGCCGGATGCCCGTAGCCCATCCGTTCGCGATGCCTGAGAACCGCCGCTCCCAGCGCCCGGCGCCATGCGAGCTTCGGGAAATCCGTGGGCGCGATATCGCCGTAGCGGAAATCGTATTGCAGCGGCGGCTGTGCGGCGCCGGGGGTTTCCGGCAGCGCCGCCGCCCGCAGCGCATAGGCGGACAATCGATGCGCGGTTGCCGCCTCCTGCTGCCTGTGGCCGGAAAAGGCCGGGGGGCGGGCGGATGCGACCGTCGCCCGCGCCCCTTGGCGGGCCTCGATATAGCCTTCGGAAATCAACTGGTCATAGGCGGCCGTCACCGTGGTCCGCGACAGGCCAAGCTCGCTGGCGAGCAGACGGGTCGATGGCAGCCTGTCGCCCGGCCCATAGGTGCCGGAAGCGATCTGCTCGCGCAGGGAAAGATAGAGCTGCCGCGTTGCGCCGGGTTTCCGCAAGCCTGACTGGACCAATGAAAATCTCCGCAACTGGCCGTTTATTTCGGTCCACTTGAGAGGAATATGGCAGGCAAGTCAAGGAGACGCAGATGTATACCCCTCCCGCATTCACAGTGAACGATATGGGTGAAATCCATGCGATGATGCGGCAATGCCATCTCGCCAACTTCATCACCGCGACGCCGTCCGGGCCGCTGGCGACGCCCTTGCCGATGTTCCTCGATGAGAGCGAGGGAGACAAAGGCGTGCTCTACGCGCATCTCGCCCGGCCGAACCCGCAATGGCGGCAGGAGACCATCGGCCATGGCCTTGCGGTGTTCATGGGGCCGGATGCCTATGTCACGCCGTCCTGGTACGCGTCGAAGGCCGAGCACGGCAAGGTGGTTCCCACCTGGAATTATACGGCGGTGCATGCAAGCGGGCCTGTCGAATTCTTCGAGGATGGCGACCGGCTGCTCGATGCGGTTCGCCGCCTGACCGATCGTCACGAGGGCGCCCGCCCGATGCCATGGGGGCTATCGGACGCGCCGGACAGTTTCATCAAGGCGCAATTGCGCGGCATCGTCGGCCTGCGCATGCCGATCGTTTCGCTCGAAGGCAAGCGCAAGATGAGCCAGAACCGGCCCGAAGCCGACCGTGCCGGGGTAAAGCGCGGACTTGCCGAAAGCAGCCACGCAAGCGATGCCGCCGTGGCGGCGATGATTCCGGGCTGAGCGGCACGGCGTGCCTTAGCCCTCTCTTGTTTCCGGCAGCGCGCCCTTGATGACGATCGGGCCGTCGCGTTGCAGCAGCGCGATGGCGGCGCCGGAGGCGATCAGGATGCATCCGATGGTCAACCCCGCGCCCAGCGAGTGCGTGGCGTCCGTGATCAGCCCGATTGCGAAGGGGCCGAGCGTTTGGCCGAGGCCGAACAGGACGGTGAAGGCGCCGATGGCAACCGTCTGGCCGGATGCCGGGACATTGCGCTTGACGAAATCGGTCGTTGCCGCGACCACGGCAAAGAAGACGGCGCCGAAGACGATCGCCGACGCCATGACGGCCGGAAGCGACATCGACACCAGCGGGATCGCCGCGCCGATCGCGTTGATGCAGACGAGCGTGGCGAAGGCATGGGCATGGCGGCTTCGCGCAAACAGCCGCGACCAGAGCCAGGGCGCGGTCATGGCCGAAAGCCCGATCGCAAGCCAGAAGGCGGTGACATGCCAGTAGGGCTGGGCGCTGGTTTTCAGATAGGCGACCATGAAGGTCATGTAGCCGATGGAACCGGCCCCGAAGCAGGCGTAGCCGCCGAGGATCCATCGATGCGCAAGCGGACTGTAGGATGAGCGCGCCGGTTTTGCCTGGCCGCGAAACCCGGCCGGTGCCGCCGCCACGGAGCCTGCGGCCGCGAAGACGACGCCCAATGCGCCCAGCAGCAGCCATGCCGTGCGCCAGCTCTGCGCGCCGAACATCTCGATCCATTGCGGCACGAAAAGCCCGCTGAGGGCGATTCCGAATCCCGCGCCCGCATAGAAAACCCCGACGATCACCCCGCCCTGCTGCGGATGGCTGGCGGCCAGCGTCGCGGCCATCGCGCCTCCGGCGACGAAAATCCACGCGCCGGAAATGCCGGAGAGCATGCGAAAGACGCTGAGCACGGCGAAATTGCCGGTGATGCCGAGCGCCAGCACCGCGATGACGGTGACGAGCGCGCCGAGCCCGTAGGTCCGGGCCGCCCCCAGCCGCCGGGCGGTGAAGGCGGCGCTGAGCGCGCCCGCGATATAGCCGATGGCGTTGATGGTGTTCATCCAGCCCGCCTCGGAATAGGACCAGCCGAGATCCTCCTTCATCGGCGGAAGGAGAAGGCCGTAGGCGAAGCGCGCGATGCCGAGGCCGAGCGCCGGGCCGAGCGCGAGCAATCCCACCTTGACGAGCGGCTTCATCAGCGCCGCCCGCCTGCGAGCCGGACCGCGACGGGCGAAGCGCGCAGCTTCAGCATCGCCCAGGCGCCGATGACCGGCCCCGGCGCCAGAAAGGCGAAGGTCCATTGCCAGCTCCCCATCCAGCCCGCGATCTGCGGCATCAGCCAGATGACGAAGACGGTGAGGGCGAAGCCAAGGCCCATCTGGAGCGAGAGCGCGGTTCCGACCAGATCGCGATCGGAGAGTTCCGTCACGGCGGCCGAGAAGAGGGGGGAATCGCCGATGATCGCGATGCCCCAGATCACGGCGATGATCGCGACGCACCAGACCGGCCCGTCGAAGGCGAAGCCGATCGATATCGCGCAAAGGCCGGATACGATCATGAAGCCCGCCGTGGTGGCCGTGCGTCCGAACCGGTCGGACAGCAGCCCCCCGGCCACGCAACCGATGAAGCCGGAGGCGATGGCGGCAAAGGTCAGGAGCGATGCCGCGCTGGCCGAAAGCGCGCCGCCGAGGGCGGAACGGAAGAAAATCAGCAGCCACGCCCACATGGCGTAGAGTTCCCACATATGTCCGAAGTAACCGGCATTGACGAGCATGAGGTTCCTGTCTTTGAGAACGCGGGCGATCTGGCGGGGATCGAACACCGCCCTGCCGAAAGGATAGGGGCCTTCGCGCGCAAAGAAAAGGAAGGAAAGGCCCGCGAGCGTCGATGCCGTGCTCGAAAGGCCGATCACCATGTGCCAGTCGATCCGCTCGGTGATGGTGCGGAACAGATGCGGCATGGAGGAGCCGAGCGTCAGGGCGCCGACGACGGCCCCGAGCGCCAGCCCGCGATTGCGGACGAACCACGTCGCGACGAGCTTCATCGCGGGCGGATACACCGCCGCCAGCGCCATGCCGGTGGCAAAGCGGCAGAGGATCGCGCCGGACGGGCCGGGTTCGAGGAGCAGCAGCGCGTTGACGGTGGCGGCCGTGAAGGACGCCGCCGCCATCAGCCGGTTGAGCCGCACGATATCCGGCAGGTTGACGAGGCTTGCCAGCAGGGCGCCCGTCACGAAGCCGATCTGCACGCCGTTCGTCAGCCAGGCCACCTGCGCATCGGATAAAGCCCATGCCAGCTTCAGTTCCGGCGTGATGGCGGTGGCGGAGAACCATGTCGTCATCGACAGCACCACCGAGACGCACAGAATGGCGAGAACCGGCCAGCGGCCCATCGCCGCTGGCGGTTCTGCGGCGGCGGGCGGGCGCGCCGTGGAATCCGGCATGGATCAGGCCTTTGCGAGCGGAACGGTGTAGACGGTGGCGGTTCCGCTGAGGCAGATATCGCCCGCCTCGTTGCGCACGCTGGTCGCGACCTTGCAGATCGGCTTGTCGTCGCGAACCTCGAGGATTTCGACACGGGCGGTAATGACTTCGTCGACGCCGACCGCCTTGACGAATTTCCACTCGACGCCGAGGAAGACGGTGCCGGGGCCGGGAAGATCTTCGGCAACCACCGCGTTGAGCATGCCGGAGGTGACGCCGCCCTGAACGATGAGCTTTCCGAAAACCGACGCTTCGGCCAGCGCCCGGTCGTAATGCAGGGGATTGCGGTCTCCGGTCATGCCGGAGAAGGCTTCGATATCGCGCATCGTCGTGCGCCGTGAGCGTTCGGCGGCGTCGCCCGCCTTCGGCTTGCCCTTGATGACCCCGGCCCAGCCGTCCTGTTTCACATCGTTCATGTCATGCCCTTTCCTGGGATTGCTTCTGGCGGAAGGCGGGCAGCGTCTGCCCGCCGATTCGTGTCGGGACCATTTCGACGGCCGTGCCGATGGCGAGGTCTTCCCCGGGCTCGCGCAGGATGAAGCTCAGCATGGCCGGACCTTCCTCGATTTCAACGATCCCGACGGCATAGGGCGCGATCGGCAGCCAGCCCGGATGGCCCGGCTTGTGGACGATCGAGAAGGATTTGAGGCGGCCGCGCCCCGAGGCGTCTTTCCAGACGAGGCGCTCGCTCCAGCAATGCGGGCAGATGGGGCGCGGATAGAAGACGGCGCTGCCGCAATCCTCGCAATGCTGGATGACGAGGCGGCCTTCCCGCGCCGCCGCCCAGAAGGGGGCTGTCAGCGCGGTAACGGTCGGGCCGGGGGTTTTCAGAAGATCGAGATCCATCAGTCAGCTCCCAGAACAAGTGCCGTCGCTTCGCTGACGGTGGCGCCATTGCCGGTGACGAGGGCGAGTTGGGGATTGGCGATCTGCCGCCCGGCCGCCGATCCGCGCAACTGGCGCACGGCTTCGACGATATGCGTCATGCCGCCCGCAAGATCGGGCTGGCCGAAGCCGATCTGCCCGCCATGGGTGTTGAGCGGCGTGTCGCCGGAAAAGGAAAGGTCGCGCCCCCTCAGCCACGCGCCGAATTGGCCCGGCCCGCACAGACCGGCATCCTCTATGGTCAGGGCAACCATGATCGTATAGCAGTCATAGAGCGACAGCAGGTTCATATCCTGCGCGGAGGTGCCCGATTGCGCGAAGGCGCTGGCCATCGCCTGCTTCAGCGGGCCGCTCGTCAGATCCGGCGCCTGCGAGGCGGCGCGATGGGTGATTTTCTCGCCCGCGCCCAGAATGTGAACCAGCCGCTGCCCGCGCTCCCGCGCCCGCTTGACCGAGGTGACGATAACCGCCTCGGCGCCCGCGACGGGCATCACGATTTCGTATAGATGCAGCGGGGAGGCGACCATCGGCGAGGCCAGAACCTCCGCCACGCTTGCCGGTTTGCCATGGAAGATCGCATCCGGGTTGAACTGCGCGTTGTGGCGGGCCCAGGCGGCGATCGCCGCGAAATCCTCGGCCGCGCTGCCGAAGCGGGCCATATGCGCCTGCATGAAAAGCGCGTAGGAAATATTGGCGCCGGAGGCTCCGAAGGGAACGTCGAATTCGCGGATCGGGTTGCGGTTGGGCGAGCGCGGCGGGTTGTCGTCACGCGCATTGCCGAGAACGCAGAGCACCGTCTCGCACATGCCCGCCTGAATGGCGGCGGCGGCGCGCCAGACCATGCCCGCGCCGGATGCGCCGCCGAGATCGACGACATTGCCCATCGCCGGCTTCAGGCCGAGATATTCGGCAATCGTCGCGGGCACATGCTGCGGCGTCTCGCCGACCTGCGGGCCGACCAGCAGCCCGTCGATCTCATAGGGCTCGATGCCCGCATCGGCGACGGCCGCCGCCGATACCCTTGCCAGCATTTCGAGCGTGGTCACCCCTTCGGTGCGGCGCTGCGGCCTGAGTTCGCCGATGCCGATGATCGCGCCTTTCGATCGTGCCGTTGTCATGCCGCTGAACTCCTGTCGAGGCTGCGATATTCATCGAGGCATTCCGGATTGGCGAGCGAGCCCATGTTCTTCACCATGCCGCCTTCCAGAACGGTGCGGGCGGCCCCTTCGACGGGCTTTCCGTTGAGCGTATAGGGAATGGCGCGCACCGCATGGATGCGGTGGGGAACGTGGCGCGGCGACGCCATGTCGCGGATTTTCAGGCGGATTTCCCGGGCGAAATCCTCCGACAGCCCGGCCCCGTCCTTCAGCTTGACGCAGAGCACGATTTCCTCGTCGCCGGGAACGGGGGCGCCGAAGACGAGGCAATCCTCGATGTCCGGAAACAGCTCGCAGGCCGCATAGATTTCCGCCGTGCCGATGCGCACGCCGCCGGGCTTCAGCGTCGTGTCGGAGCGGCCGTAGATGATCGCCGAGCCATGGGGTGTCACCTCGGCGATGTCGCCATGCGTCCAGATTTCCCGCCGCTGCGAGAAATAGGTGTCGTGATAGCGCTGCATGCCGCCTTCGCCCCAGAAGGTGAGCGGCATGGAGGGAAAGGCTTCCGTGCAGACGAGATCGCCCTGCCGCCCGATGACCGGCGCGTTGCGGCCGTCCATCACGGCGACGGCAAGGCCAAGGCCCTTGACCGTGAGCTGGCCCCGGCGCACCGGATGCAAGGGCGAGCCGAGCATGAAGCAGCCGATGATCTCGGTGCCGCCCGAGATCGAGGCGAAGATCATGTCCTGCTTGATATGGGCATAGACCCAGTCGAACTGGTGCGGGGAGACCGGCGCGCCAGCCGAAAGCACCGATTTCAGCGCGGAAAGATCATGATGGCGCGCAGGCGAATAGCCTTCGTCGGCAAGGGTCGCCAGATATTTCGGGCTGGTGCCGAAATGCGTGACGCCCGCCCGCTCCGCCGCCGTCCAGAGCGGGGTCACGTCGAGGCCGGTGGAGGTCTTGAGAATCGGCGCGCCGTCGTAGAGGAGGATCGAGGCGTTGCAGGCAAGCGCCGAAATCAGCCAGTGATACATCATCCATGCGGTGTTGGTGTACCAGCTCACCACGTCGCCGGGGCGCACGTCGCCGTGAAGCGCATGCTCCTTGAGGTGCTGCATCAGCACGCCGCCGGTGGAATGCACGATGGCTTTGGGCGCGCCGGTCGTGCCGGAGGTGTAGAGGACGTAGACGGGATGGCGGAACGGCACGCGCTCGAACGACAGCGGCGCGTCGTTGCCGAAGGCCGCGTAATCGTGGCGCGCAAAGCGCTCGCCCTCCGCGGGCGGCAGGCTGCCGCTGGTGACGATCACATGCCCGACGCTCTCCATGCCCCTGGCGATATCGGCGATCCGCTGGGCGATATCGTGGTCCTTGCCGCCATAGCGGTAGGACGCGGCCGCAAACAGCACCTTCGGCCTGATCTGGCCGAGGCGGTCGAGAATGGCCGTTACGCCGAAATCCGGCGAGCAGGAGGACCAGGTGGCGCCGATGGCGGCCGTCGCCAGAAGCGCGACCAGCGCCTCGGTGCGGTTGGGCAGGATGCCCGCGACGCAGTCGTTGCGGGTGACGCCTGCGCGGCGCAGGCCGTCGGCCACGCGGGCGACCATGGCGCGCAATTCGCCGCGTGTGACGGTTCCATGCGCGCCGGTCTCGTCCGCCTCATGAATGGCGATGTCGCCATCGGCGCCGCGCAGCAGGTTTTCCGCAAGGTTGATGCGGGCATCGGGAAAGAAGAAGGCGCCCGTCATCGGGTTTTCATCGCTTCCGATGAAGGTGCTGCCGCCCGCCTCACCCATGACGCCGGTGAAATCCCAGACCGCCTGCCAGAATGCGCCCTTGTCTGCAATGGACCAGCGGTGAAGGCTGTCGTAGTCGCGCGGATCGAAACCGTTGCGGCGGGCAAAATCCGCGAGGTTGCTCGTTTCGAAGCGCGCTGCGTCCGGTTGCCAGACAATATCCGATTGCATTCTTCCCCCTCCAGGACCGAATTCGCTTTTGCTGTTGCGAAAGTACTGACCGATCGGTACAATGCGATTTGAGAGTTGCGCTGTCAATGCGAAATCGTGTCGTGTATCGATGCTGGCATAAGCGCCGCATGGAGCGGCCGCATCTATCCGGGGGAACCAAATGCACGAGATTCTGAGCACGCCGCGGCCGGATGAGCTTTCCGAAAGCAAGCGGATGATCATGGAAGTGGCGGCCAGGCTTTTCGCGGACAAGGGCTATGGCAGCGTCGGCATCAGCGAGGTCGGCGATGCCGCGGGCTTCGGCAAGGGCGCGCTCTACTATCACATCAAGTCCAAGGAAGACCTGCTCTTCGACATCATGACCGTCTACATGGTGGAGCTGATCAACGCGGCGCGCAGCATCGAGATCAGCGGCGCCAGCGTGCCCGAGCGCATCCGCGCTTTGAGCCGCAGCTTCATGGAGATCATGTTCGCCAGCCGCCCGGAAATGACGGTCTGCTTCCGCGAAGTGCATGCCCTGAACGACGCCCGGCGCAAGGGCGTGCTGGGCCTGCATACGGATTATCAGGATATCTGGGTGCGCGTCTTTCAGGACGGGGCGCGGCAGGGCGTGCTGCGCCCGATGTCGAAGATCGAGGTGAAGGCGATCCTCGGCATGTATTTCTACAGCTTCCTGTGGATCAAGGGCGATGGCGCGATGACGATCGACGCGATTGCCGAGGATTTTGCCGGGATCACCCTGCGGGCTGCCGCGAAAGGATAAATCATGGAACGGGATATCGTCATCGCCGCCGCAAGGCGCACGCCGATCGGCAAGCTGAACGGCGGCCTTGCCTCGCAACCGGCCGCAGCCCTCGGCGCATCGGTGATTGCGGCGCTGCTGAAGGATGCGGGCATCGAAGGCGGCGAACTGGACGAGATCATCATGGGGCAGGTTCTGACGGGCGGCGCCGGTCAGAACCCGGCCCGGCAGGCGGCGCTCAAGGCCGGAATT
>JBDHTA010000048.1:0-26624 GCA_039808465.1 Rhizobiaceae bacterium
AGGATCCCTCCATCCGCGTGCTGAAGGTGACGCCGGATTTCGCCGAATACTGGGACAGCCCCGGCACGCTGATCAGCTATGTCAAGATGGCCGCCGCCGCCGTGTCGCGCGCCAAGCCCGACATGGGCGACAACGCCAAGGTGACCCTGTAATCGCCCGCCGCGAGGAGAGCTTTCCATGACCGACTATCCGAAGCCCCCCTTCGACACCCCGCAGCAGCCGATGCCGGGAAAGACCGATGCCATGTCGCCGGTGCCGGATCACGGCGAGGAGAGCTATCGCGGCTCCGGCCGCCTGTCCGGCAAGAAGGCGATCATCACCGGCGGCGATAGCGGCATCGGCCGCGCCGTCGCCATCGCCTATGCCCGCGAAGGCGCCGATATCCTTATCGCCTATCTGGAAGAGCATGAGGACGCCCGCGAAACCCGCAAATGGATCGAGAAGGAAGGCCGCAAGGCGGCGCTGGTGCCGGGCGATATCCAGGATCCGGCCCATTGCCGCCATCTGGTTGAGACGGCCCGCTCCGAACTCGGCGGCATCGATATTCTCGTCAACAATGCTGCCCATCAGGCGACATTCCAGGATCTCGGCGATATCTCCGACGAGGAATGGGAGCTGACCTTCAAGGTCAATATCCACGCCATGTTCTATCTGGCGAAAGCCGCCGTGCCGCATATGAAGCCCGGCAGCGCCATCATCAACACCGCCTCCATCAATTCCGACAGCCCCAACCCGACCCTGCTCGCCTATGCCACCACCAAGGGCGCGATCCAGAATTTCACGGGCGGGCTGGCGCAGATGCTGGCGGAAAAGCAGATCCGGGTAAACGCCGTTGCCCCCGGCCCGATCTGGACGCCGCTGATCCCCTCGACCATGCCGGAGGATGCGGTGCGTAATTTCGGCAAGCAGGTGCCGATGAAACGCCCCGGCCAGCCCGCCGAGCTTGCCACCGCCTATGTGATGCTCGCCGATCCGCTGTCGAGCTATGTCTCGGGCGCGACGATCGCCGTGACCGGCGGCAAGCCGATGATGTGAGGGCGCAGTTCCTTCACACTGGCGGCATCTCCCCACAAGAGGGAGAAGGTTAAAGGCTCGGTTTTCCTTTGATTATTGAGCGCCTTGGAGGCGGCAGGCTGAAGTCCCGCCCTCTTGTCGGCGGGATTATCGCATCTGGAATTTGCCCCTCACCCTAACCCTCTCCCCGCCTGCGGGGAGAGGGGACTTGCCCCACGCATGGCTGTTGTTTGAGGAAACCGCAGCGGCATATCACCTTCTCCCCGCCTGCGGGGAGAAGGTCGCGGCAGCGGGATGAGGGGCTTTCCCCCTACCCCTTGCCCGGCACCACCAGCACCCGGATCTCGCCCTTGCGCGGCGGGTTGGTGATGACGCCGGGGGCTTCGTCTATGCTGACGGTGCGGGTAATCAGCCTGTCCACCTTCACCGCGCCGCTGGCGATCAGGTCGGCGGCGCGGGCGTGGGTGAAGGGGTTGACGAAGGAGCCGAGGATCCTCAGTTCCCGGAACAGGATGTCGAAGGGCTCGAACGTCACCGTCTCGCCCGCCGCCATCACGCCGAGAATGACCACCGTGCCGCCTGCTCTCGCGAGCTTGGGGGCCTGTTCCATGGTCTCCGGCACGCCCGCGCATTCGATCACCACATCGGCGCCGCCAGGCAACAGGCCGTCGGCGCCGGTCAATCCGGCAATCGCATCGCCCCGGGTGGGATCGAAGCTGTGGGTCGCGCCGATTTCTTCCGCCAGCGCCCGCTTTTCCGCCTGCCGCGTCACCATCACCACCCGCGTCGCGCCCGCGATGCGGCAGAGCTGCACGACCAGCATGCCGATGACGCCGCCGCCGAGCACGATGACCGACGATCCCGCCTTGATCCCGGCCATATCGACGCCATGCAGGCAGCAGGCCAGCGGCTCGCAGAAGGCGCCATGCGTGGAAGGCACCGAATCGGGCAGCGGAAAGGCCTGCTTCTGCGGCACCAGCACATAATCGGCAAAGCCGCCATCGCGGTGAATGCCGATGGCCGACAGGTTGCGGCAGAGATTGACCTTGCCTTCCTGGCATTGCGGGCAGCGCCCACAGGCGATGTTTGGATCGCCGGTGATGCGCTGGCCGATGGCAAAGCCGGAAACGCCGCTGCCCAGCGCCTCGACGATGCCGCAGAATTCATGGCCGATGGTGACCGGCGGCGCGCAGGGAAACTCGCCGTGATACAGATGCCGGTCGGTGCCGCAGACGCCGCAGGCTTCCACCCGCAGCAGCAGCTCATCGGGGCCGGGCACGGGCTTTTCCACATTCCGCACGAACAACCGACCCGTGGATTCCAGACGCACCGCCTTCATGACCGCCCCTCCCAGAGCATACCGCATGGGCGTAACGTGCCGACTTTCCGGCCCGCGTCAAGCGTGCCGCGCAAGAAAGCCGCGTCTTTATGGAAACGTTGCCAGCCCTTGCCTCTCACTCGCCATAGGGAATCCAGATATTCTTGATATCGACGGCTTTGTGCAGGAACAGCCGTCCTTCGGCGGCGGCCGGATTCAGCCAGTCGATCGCCTTGCCGTTGTCGACGAAGGTGCGCTTGAGATTGCCGGTGGAGAGCTTTTCCACCGCCGCCGAAAGCTCCGCCGAGCCGAAGGCCCAGACGGCATCGACATCGTTATGGCTCGCCAGCGTCCTGCCAAGCTCCAGCGCCGGGCCGGTGACGATGTTGATGACGCCGCCCGGCACATCGGAGGTTTCCAGAATGCTGTAGAAATCGGTGGCGGCGAGCGGAAAGGGCTCGCTCGGCACGGCGACGACACGGTTGCCCATGGCGATGAGCGGCGCGACGAGGCTGATAAAGCCGAGCAGCGGCGCTTCCGGCGGGCAGAGCACGCCAGCGACGCCCAGCGCTTCCGGCATGGCGAGCGCCACGCCGCGCAGCGGCGGCTGGTGCACCGCGCCCTCATATTTGTCGGCCCATGCGCCATAGGTGAACAGGCGCGAGATCGATGCCTCCACCTCGGCGCGGGCGGCGGCGGCGGAAACGCCGGTCATGGCGGATATGCGGGCGGAAAACTCCTCGGCGCGTCCGCTGAGGTTTTCGGCGATGTAATAGAGGACCTGCGCCCGGTTATGGGTGGTGGCGGAGGTCCAGCCGGAAGCGGCGCGGGCCGCCGCCACGGCATTGCGGATATCCTTGCGGTTGCCCTCGCCGACCTCGCCGAGCAGCTTGCCCTTGGGCGAGAGAACGGGGCGGGAATAATTGCCGTCCGGCCGCGCCTGCTTGCCGCCGATATAGAGCTTGGCGGTGCGGTCCAGCGCGGGCAGCGCGAAATCGCCAGGGGTGGATTTGACCGGGGGAACGGCGATGGCGGCGCGCGGCTTGCGGCCAACCCATGCCTTCGGCTTCAGATATTCGTAAGCGCCTTCGCGCCCGCCCTCGCGGCCGAAGCCGGATTCGCGCTTGCCCCCGAAACCGGCACTCGCATCGAAAAGATTGGTGGCGTTGACCCAGACGACGCCCGCTTCCAGCTTGGCCGCGACGTTCAGCGCGAGGCCGATGGTTTCGCTCCACACGCTCGCCGCAAGGCCGTAGCGGCTGTTATTGGCAAGCTGGATCGCTTCATCCGGGGTGCGGAAGGTCATGGAAACCGCGACGGGGCCGAAAATCTCCTCGGTCGCGACCACGGAAGCCGTTTCCACGCCGGTCAGCAGCGTCGGGCGGTAGTAGCAGCCGCCCTGCGGCAGCTCGATATCGGGCTGGAACAGGCTCGCGCCTTCGGCAACGCCCTGCGCCACCAGCTTTTCGATGCGTTGCAACTGCACGGGCGCGACGATGGCGGCCATGTCGATGGCCTTGTCGAGCGGATGGCCGACGCGCAGCGTGCCCATGCGCCGTTTCAGCCGCGCATGGAATTTATCCGCGATGCCCGCCTGCACCAGCAGGCGCGATCCGGCGCAGCAGACCTGCCCCTGATTGAACCAGATGGCATCGACCACGCCTTCCACCGCGCCGTCGAGATCGGCGTCGTCGAAGACGATGAAGGGCGACTTGCCGCCAAGCTCCAGCGTCAGCGACTTGCCGGAACCGGCGGTGCGCTCGCGGATGACGCGGCCGACCTCGGTGGAGCCGGTGAAGGCGATCTTGTCGATATCGCCGTGATCGACGATCAGCGCGCCCGTCGCGCCATCTCCCGTCACCACGTTGAGGACGCCGGGCGGCAGACCGGCGGCGGCGGCCAGTTCGGCAAACAGCAGCGCCGTCAGCGGGGTGAACTCCGCCGGTTTCAGCACCACGCTATTGCCGAGCGCCAGCGCGGGCGCGACCTTCCACGCCAGCATCAGGAAGGGGAAGTTCCACGGAATGATCTGGCCCGCGACGCCGACCGGCACCTGATCGGCGAACTCGGTTTCCTGCAACTGCGCCCAGCCCGCGTAATGGTAGAAATGCCGGGCGGCGAGCGGAATGTCGATGTCGCGGGTCTCGCGCACCGGCTTGCCGTTGTCGAGCGCCTCGACCACCGCGATCAGGCGGGCATGGCGCTGGATCATCCGCGCCAGCGCGTAGAGATGGCGAGCGCGGGCATGGCCCGGCAGCTTCGCCCATGGCCCCTGCGCCTTGCGGGCGGCGGCCACGGCGTCGTTCACGTCGCGCTCGTTCCCTTGCGCGATCGCCGCCAGCAGCGCGCCCGTGGCGGGCTCGCGGGTCTCGAAGCTTTCGCCGGAATGGGGGGCAACGAAGGCGCCGTTGATGAAATGGCCGAAGCCGCCCTGATGCCGGGCGAGCCACTGGCGGGCTTCCGTATCGGCCTCGGGCGCCGGTCCATAGGACATATCGTCGAAATAGCTGGCTACAGACATTGGCATCATCCCATCGAATGGCGGTTGAAGGCCGAATAGGCGCCGGTGACGTGATGTTCGAGCTGGCGCTCGATATCGGCGAGAAGCGAGGAGGCGCCGATGCGGAACAGATCCGGCTCCAGCCATTCGCGGCCCAGCTCGTCCTTCATCAGAAACTGGTAGTTGAGAACGTCCTTGGCGGTGGAAATGCCGCCCGCGGGCTTGTAGCCCACCTTGAAGCCGGTGCGCTCCTCATAGGCGCGGATGGCGCGCAGCATGGTGAGGGTTACCGCCAGCGTCGCGTTGACGCCCTCCTTGCCGGTGGAGGTCTTGATGAAATCGGCGCCCGCCATCATGCAGACCAGCGAGGCGCGGGCGACGTTGCGCAGCGTCTTGAGATCGCCGGTGGCCAGAATCGCCTTCACATGCGCTTCGCCGCAGGCGGCGCGGTAATCGCGCATCTCGTCGTAGAGCGCCTGCCAGTTGCCGGTCAGCACATGCTCGCGGGTGATGACGATGTCGATTTCCTTCGCGCCATCGGCAACCGACGCCTCGATCTCGCGCAGCTTGACGTCATGCGGCGCAAGCCCGGCCGGAAAGCCGGTGGAGACGGCGGCGACCGGAATGCCGGAGCCCTCCAGCGCCTCGGCGGCGGTGGATACGAAACGATGGTAGACGCAGACCGCGCCGGTGGTGATGCGCCGCCCGCCCATGCCCATGGCATCGAGCAGATCCTGCCGCACCGGCTGGCGCGCCTTGGCGCAGAGCCGCTGAACGCGCTCGCGGGTGTCGTCGCCCGACAGCGTGGTGAGATCGATGCAGGTGACGGCCTTCAGCAGCCATGCGGCTTGCGCGTCCTTCTTCACCGTGCGGCGGCCGGGCAGGCTCGCCACCCGGCGCTCGGTCGCCGAAAGGTTGACGCGCTCACCGGCCACCCAACCCATGTCGAGCGCCATGCCGGGATTGCGCGGCCAGCCATGATTGGCGCGATGGGCGGCGCTCACGCCCGCCTCCTTGCCAGCCTCGCCGGTTGCCAGTCGTTCCACATCGGCCTCCTGCTTTCGCGGCTGCCCGTTTCCGGCCCACGAATTTGTTATTTTCGAAACAATTGTTGTTAGGATTGCATCAATCAATCCTCAAGTCAAGCCGTTCGCCGCGCGCGCCCCGGTTTCGGTGATCAGCAGTTCGAAGGCGCTCATCGGCGCGAAGAAGGCGGGCTTCTGCACGCCGATCTTGCTTTCGTCGGCAACCAGATGGCGGCGCTGCGCCAGCGCGATCACCTTCTGCTTGACCGGCACTTCGTGGAAATGCGCGCAGGTGGCCCCGCGCGCCGGATCCACGCCCGCCGCCGACAGGAAGCCGGTGTTGATGCCGAGCTGGTCCAGCGTTTCCAGCCCCGGCGCGCCGGAGAAGGAGGCGGTGGCCGGATGATAGACGCCGCCCAGCATGATCATGCGGATATCGGGCCGCCGCGCCAGCCGCTCGGCGACGTTCATCGCGCAGCAGACCACGGTGATATCGGCCTTTTCCGGAATGAGTTCGATGAGATGCACCAGCGTCGTGCCGCAATCGATGAAGATGGTGTCGCCGGGGGAAACCAGCCCGATGGCATGGCGGCAGGCGGCGCGCTTTTCCGGGGCGTTGCGGTTGGCGGCGACGCCGAGTTCATAGGGCGCCTCGCCGTCGCGCTCGCCCGCCAGCATGATGTGGCCGCCGAGAAACTGGAAGGAGGCGGGATTGTCGGCCACGTCGCGCCGCACCGTCATTTCCGAAACCTTCAGCAGTTCCGCCGCCTGCCGCACATGCAGCACGCGTTCCGTTGCGAGCGCTTCCGCCAGCGCCGCGATACGATGGATCTTGCGAGCCGCCATATCGTCTCCCGTCATATCATCGAAGGATGATGCGATCCCAACAGGCAGCGCACCGGATTCCTCCTGTCCCTGTGAGATAAATTACATTCGTTGCGCGGGAAGACAATCGAAACCTTGTCATTGCCCCGCATGAACTTTGGCCGTCATATCGACGCCCAGGGCGCGCATGACCGCGAGCGTCGTCTTGAGCGTCGGGTTTCCACGCTCGCTGAACGAGCGGTAAAGCTGCTCGCGCGACAGCCCCGTCTTGCGGGATATTTCGGTCATGCCCTTGGCGCGGGCAACGACGCCGAGCGCTTTCGCGATATAGGCCACATCGCCCGTTTCAAATGCGTCGGCCATGAAGGCGGCGATCTCATCATCGTCCACCAGTGCCGCAGCCGGATCGTAGGCGGTCAGTTTTTCAGTCATCCTGCACACTCCATTCCTTGGCGAGCTTCCTGGCGGCGGCAATATCGCGGGCCTGCGATCCCTTGTCCCCGCCGCACAGCAATATGATCAGAAGATTTCCGCGCTGGTGAAAGTAGATGCGATAGCCGGGGCCGTAATGAATCCGCAGTTCGTTGACGCCTTCGCCGACCGGCTCCACATCGCCCGGCAAGCCTTCGGACAGCCGCATCAACCGTGCCGCGATGATGGTTCTGGCCCGCTTGTCCCGCAACCGGGATTCCCATTTGGCGAAAACCGCCGTCTGCCTCAGCTCGATCATGGATAGTATGTAGTCAATAAACTACATTTCCGCAACCCCGCCGGAACGGATGATCAACGGCTATCGATCAGGCTGTCGACACAATGCATCAGTTGCTCGTGGTCGAAGGGCTTTTGCAGGATGGGAATGTCGGTGAAATCGGCGGGAAGGCTTTCGCGGCCGTAGCCGCTGACGAACAGGAAGGGAATGGCGCGGTCGCGCAGCGCGTCGGCGACGCCATCGACGGGATGGCCGCGCAGATTGCCGTCGAGCAGCACCAGATCGATCGGCGAGGCGCTGAGCGCGTCGAAGGCTTCGCGCAGGCTGGTGGCGATCGCCGCGATCTCGTAGCCGCGCCCCTGCAACGCCGCCTCGATATCCAGCGCCACCAGCGGCTCGTCCTCGATGATCAGGATGCGCTTGTGCGGGGATTGCGCGTCGGCCGCCTCGCCCTCCGCTTCGCCTGCGTCCTCACCGGCATCGGCGGGTTCCTCCACCGGCAGGCGCATGGAAATCGTCCAGCACAGCCCGTCCGGCAGGCGTTCGAGGATGGCCGAGCCGTTTTCGGCGCGGACGCTGTGCTCGATCAGCGTCGTGCCGAAGCCGCGCCGGCCGCTATCCACCGCGGGCGGCCCGCCGCCTTCGCGCCAGATGAAGACCAGCATGCCGTCGTCCAGCCGCCAGGTGGCGCGCACATGCCCTTCCGGCGTCGAATGCGCGCCGTATTTGGTGGCGTTGGTGGCAAGCTCGTGGATGATCAGCGCCACATGCAGCGCCTGCTGCGGCTTGAGCTGCACCGGCGGCCCGTCCACCTCGAACCGGGCCGGGTCCAGCGCGCCGAGCCCGAGCTGCTCGCGCACCAGCTCGCTGAGGCAGGCGCCTTCCCATGTCGCGGCGCTGAGCAGCGAATGCGCCCGCGACAGCGCATGGATGCGGCCGGTGAAGGTTTTGGCGAAATCCTGCGGCGTCGCGGTATGTTTCAGCGTCTGCGAGGCCATGGCCTGCACGGTCGCCAGCGTGTTCTTGACGCGGTGGTTCAATTCGCCGATCAGCAGGCGCTGCGTCTGCTCCGCCTTGCGGCGCTCGGTCACGTCGAGAATCTGCGCGGAGAGGAAAACCTTGTCGCGGCGGCGTCCGGTCAGCGCCGAGAAATACCATTCGCCCGCGATCTCGCGGCCCCCGGCGTCACGCGCCACCAGTTCGCGCACGGCCTGCCCGTTGCCTTCGCCGCGGGCAAGGGCGGCCGCCGTCTCGCGCAATTGCGCCGCCGCCCCGCCTCTCAGCCAGGGCAGCGCCGTGAAGGGGCGGCCGAGCGCCTCCTCCTCGCGCCAGCCGAACAGGCGCCGGGCGCCCGCCGACCACGACACGATGCGCAGATCGGCATCGAAGCGCACGCAGGCGAGCGGCGAGGCATCGGTATGGGCCTGCAAATCCTCCAGCGCATGCGACAATTGCTCGGCCTTGGCGCGCAGTTCCTGCCGCTGGCGGGCCAGCTCGAAGAAAACGCCGGTCTTGCTGGCCAGCACCTGCGGATCGACGGGCTTTTGCAGGTAATCGACCGCGCCCATCTCATAACCCTGGAAGCGGCGCTTCTCGTCGGCGGGCAGGGCGGTCACGAAAATGATCGGGATATGCCGGGTGCGTTCCGGCCCGCGCATCAGTTCGGCGAGTTCGAAGCCGTTCATTTCCGGCATCTGCACGTCGAGAAGAGCGAGCGCGATATCGTGGACGAGCAGCATTTCCAGCGCTTCGGCCCCCGAACGCGCCGTGACGAGTTCCAGCCCCTCCCGCCGCAGCAGGGCTTCCAGAGCGACCAGATTTTCCTTGAGGTCGTCGACCAGAAGGAACTTTACCGGCTCAACGGCCATTTACGAATCCCCTATCCGCCAGTTCGGCGCCCGCTTGCGATAAATCTTCTCCTGGGCCAAGAAGGTTTCGAACAGTGGGGCGAAGCTCGAAAAGGTCAAGGTTTCCTGCATCCCCAGCCCAAGAAATCCGCCCCGGACCAGCGATTGTTCAAATAGGCCGATGGCGCGATCCTGCAACTGCCTGTCGAAATATATCAGAACGTTGCGGCAGGAGATCAGGTGCGCTTCGGCAAAAACCTCGTCCGAGACCAGGCTGTGCTCGGAAAACACCGTCTGCGCCCTGAGGCTTCTGTCGAACACCGCCGCGCCATAAGCTGCGGTATAATAATCGGAAAGCGAGGTCCTGGCGCCGCTGGCGCGATGGTTTGCGGTAAATTGCGCCAGCCGGTCGATGGAATAGATGCCGCTTTCGGCCTTGCGCAGCGCATCCGGGTTGAGATCGGTGGCATAGAAGATGGTGCGGTTCTCCAGCCCCTCCTCGCGGAACAGGATGGCGAGCGAATAGAGTTCCTCGCCATCGCTGCATCCGGCCACCCACACCTTCAGCGAGGGATAGGTGCGCAGATGCGGCAGCACCTGCTCGCGCAGCGCCCGGTAATAGGCGGGGTCGCGGAAGAGTTCGCTGACCTGCACCGTCAGGTAATTCATCAGCCCGCGAAAGATCGCGGGATCGTGCAGCACCCGGTGTTGCAGCATCGACAGGCTGTCGCAGCCGAAATGGGCGCGGGCCTGCTCCAGCCGCCGCGCCAGCGAGGCGCGGGAATAGCCGCGAAAATCGTAATGGCTGTGCTGGTAGATCGCCTCCAGCAGCAGATCCAGCTCGATCTCGCCGACCGGGCGCGTTGCGAGCGGCGCGGCGGTCATCGCGGCATCCAGACCCGCACCAGCGACAGCAGCTTGTCGACGTCGAGCGGTTTCGGCAGGTAATCGTTGGCGCCCGCGGCAAGGCAGGTCTCATGGTCCTGCGGCATCGCCTTGGCGGTCAGCATGATGACCGGCAGCGCGTGCAGCTTCGGGCGGGCGCGGATTTCCCGCGTCGCCGTCAGCCCGTCCATTTCCGGCATCATCACATCCATCAGCACCAGATCGAAGGGCAGGCCGGGGCTGCTTTCGCTCATGGCGCGGTCGATGATGTCGAGCGCCTCGAGGCCGTTGCGGGCAATGGTCACCACCGCGCCATGCGCCTCGAAGATGCTGGTCAGCGCGTAGACGTTGCGCACGTCGTCTTCCACCACCAGAATGCGGCGGCCCTCCACCGCCTCGTCGCGGTTCAGCGATTTCGCCAGCATTTCCTGCTGGCGGTCCGGCAGGGCGGAAACGATCTGGTGCAGGAAAAGCGTCACCTCGTCCAGCAGGCGCTCGGGCGATTTCGCGCCCTTGATGATGATGGATTGCGCGTATTTGCGCAGCCGCAACTCGTCATCGGCCGACAGATCGCGGCCGGTATAGACGATCACCGGCGGCACGGTGACGGAGGTTTCCTGGCGGATGCGGTCGAGCACGTCGAGGCCGGAGGCATCCGGCAGCGTCAGGTCGAGAACCACGCAGTCGAAGGCTTCGCCGCGCAGCTTTTCCAGGCATTCGGAGGCGGTTTTCGCCCCGACCGTATCGACATTGTGGGAGCCGAGCAGCAATTGCACGCTTTCGAGCTGGGTGGCGTCGTCCTCCACCACCAGCACCCGGCGCAGCGGCTCGACGAGGCCGGTTTCCAGCCCGCGCAGGGCCAGCACCAGTTCCTCGCGCTTCACCGGCTTCAGCGTATAGCCCGCCGCCCCCAGCGCCCGGGCTTTCAGCATGTAATCGGCGGCGGACACGACGTGCACAGGAATATGGCGGGTGCGCAGGTCGTGCTTGAGCCGGTCGAGAACGAACAGGCCGGTGTGATCGGGCAGGCCGATATCGAGGATGATGGCATGCGGCAGGTAGTGCCGCGCCAGCGTCACGCCGTCATCGGCGGTTCCGGCGAGAATGCAGCGGAAGCCGAGTTCGTGGGCGAGGTCGTAGAGGATCGCGGCGAAGGTCACGTCGTCCTCGACGGCGAGCATGATACGGTCGCCGGGCTTCACCGACTCGCGGTCGTCGGGGATCGGGCCGCCGCGCAGTTCCGGCGCGGACACCTGCGGCACGGCGGCCGGGCGCGGCGGCGGGGCTTCGGCGGGCTTCGCCTCGGTAAAGCGCACGGTCTTGGCCGAAGCCACGGCGTCGGCGCGCGAGCGCGCCAGTTCGGCGTCGAATTCCACCGGCAGGACGACGGTGAAGGCGCTGCCCTTGCCTTCCGTGCTCGACACGCTGATGCGCCCGCCGAGCAGGGCGCTGAGTTCCCGCGAGATGGACAGGCCGAGGCCGGTGCCGCCATATTTGCGGCTGATGGTGCCGTCCGCCTGCCGGAAGGGCTCGAAGATCGCCTGCTGCTGCTCCGCCGAAATGCCGATGCCGCTGTCGCGCACCGTGAACGCCACCTCGTTCGTTCCCGCGGGCGCCACCGTCAGCGACACCTCGCCCTCATGGGTGAATTTCAGCGCGTTCGACAGGAAGTTCTTGAGGATCTGTTCCAGCCGCATCGGATCGGTGACGATGCTGGCGGGCAGATCGGCGGCAAGCTCGGCGCGCAGCGTCAGCTTCTTCTGCTCCGCCCCCGCAGCGAAGGTGGTCTTCAGCTTCGCGGCGAGATCGCTGACCGAGACCGGCTGGAGCTGGAGCTCCACCTGCCCCGCCTCGATCTTGGAAATGTCGAGGATATCGTTGATCAGCGTCAGCAGGTCGTTGCCGGAGGAGCCGATGGTGCGGGCGAATTTCACCTGCTCCTCGGTCAGATTGCCGGAGCGGTTTTCCGCCAGCAACTGCGCGAGGATCAGCAGCGAATTCAGCGGCGTGCGCAATTCATGCGACATGTTGGAGAGGAATTCGGACTTGTAGCGGCTGCTCTGTTCGAGGTCGCGGGCCTGCTGTTGCAGGGAGGTGCGCGCCTTGGTGAGATCGTCGCGCTGGGCTTCCAGCTCCTGCGTCTGGGCTTCGAGGCGGGTATTGGTCTGCTCCAGCTCGGCCTGCTGCAATTCCAGCCGCGCCTGCGATTCCTGAAGCGCCTGCGTCTGCACTTCCAGCTCGTCGTTGGCGGCGCGCAGCTCGTCGCGCTGGGCGCTGAGTTCGGAGGCCTGCTGCTGCGTCTCGTCCAGCAGGCGGCGCAGCGTCGAGCGGTATTCGGCGGAGCGGATGGCGACGCCCATCATCGGGCAAAGCTGCTCCAGCGCCTCGGCATAACCGCCGCGCTGGGGTTTCAGGAAGCCGAGTTCGAAGACGCCGTAGACCTCGCCATCGGCTTGGGCGGCGGCAATCACCAGATGGCGCGGCACGGCGCGGCCGAGCGAGGAGCCGACATAGATGTAGTTTTCCGGCACATCGGCCAGATGCACTGCCTGCCCGTCCTTGGCCACCTGCCCGAGAAGGCCGTCGCCGGGCTCGAAGCGCTGCGGCACCGGCGCGTCGGCGGGAATGCCGTAGGCGGCGAAGCGGGTGAAGCCGCTATCGGTGCGCCCGAAGAACGCGCCGCTTTCGGCGCCGAAGCGCTCGCGCAGGAAATCGAGGATGCGCGACGACAGCTCGTGCAGCGGCTGGTCGCCCGCCAGCCGCCCGGCGAGATCGAGCTGCGCCTCCTGGAGCCAGTTCTGCCGCCGGATCTGCTGGCGGCTGCGGATGAACATCGCGCCGCAGATCGCCAGAATCCAGACCACCAGCGCGCAGAGGCTGCGGTTGATGCGCGCCGTATGCAGCGATCCCCCCGCTTGCGACAGGGCATAGCCGACGATCAGCAGCACGACGATGATGGCCGCCAGCGCCAGCGGCACGAAGGGGCGGTTGACGAAGAAGGCCAGCACCATGGCCAGCACGTAGATCAGCCAGACGGCCATTCCGAGCGGCAGCAGCAGATCCGCCGCGAACGGCGCGGCCACGAGAATGGCGAGCGCGCTGTAGAGCCAGGGGGCGAGCTGCTCGCTATATTTCATATTCATGCCGGGGGAAGCCTTGGAACTGGACTGGGATACGGAATTCCGGATGCGACGCGGGTTTCGCCCTCCATCTAGAACCTCCGGGCGGATTATCCAGCCCGCAGGCGCATTTTTCTCACCGCAAACGCACGAATTTCGCGCCGCCCGCGCCGCGCCGCAGACGCCCGGCGGAACAAAACCGCCGTCTCGCGGGTTGTCTGCCTCGAAAGACGGATATGAATTTCGTCAAAAGAGGATCAAGATCATGCTCAGTACCGACACATGGCTGAAGATCATCTGCGCGATGATGCTGAATGCCGTCATCTTCGGCACCGGCGTTACCGCCGTTCTGACGATACCCGTTCTTGCCGATCACGCCAGATACGCCATCACGGCCGTCACCATTCTCAGCTTCGTGCTGGCGGTGGCGCTTGCCGGCCCGGTGGCGCGGCGCATGCGCCTGCGCAACTGGGGCCGCAAGCAATGGCGCGAAGGCGACATGATTTCCGGATAACAGGGAAAAGGACACAATGAACCTCATCGATCCCAAACAGGGCGGCAAGGCCGCCCTGCCGCAGCAACCCCGCCCCGCCCGGTCCGCTTCTCCGGCCGCGCATAACGACAATCGCCGCCGCAGCCCGCCGCCCCGCAGGCCGGGCCACGTCTTCTCGCTCACGGATCCGAAGGCCTGAGGCTCAGGCGTTTGCCGTTTCATCCGGCCGGACGGTGCTGCCGTCCGGCTGTTCGGAGGGGCTGAGAAAACCCAGCTCCTTCAGCGCCTGCTTCCAGTGCGCCTCATGCTGGTCGGAGGGCTTGCCCTGGGCTTCCCAGATTTGATAGGCCCGGATTCGCACCTGCCGTTCTTCATCCCGCGTCACGATAGTCTCCCTGCATCCATGTTTTCAGCCGGATAACGTTTTCCCCGGCGCATGGGTTCCGCAGCCTCCAATGCGGCATGCCGCTCCAGCGTTTCCAGCGCGTTGACGGTCGCGGCTCCCGACGCGGTGTTGTCGAACACGCACCAGCCGTCATCGGCCAGCCGTTCCAGAAAGGCATCCACCTCGGCCGGGCTGTAGGGCGAATGATACAGTTTCGGCCTGCCATGCAGGCGCAGATAGCGCACCGGCCCGGAAAACTGCGCCGCATCCCAGACGACAGGCGGATCGGCCAGCACCCGGTCGATGGAAAAGCGGGCAAACAGCGCCTGCGCCGCAGCCCCCGCCCAGGTGCGGTGGCGCGGCTCGATGGCGAGCGGGCCGGAATACAGCCGCCGCATTTCCGCAAACGCCTCCTGCGCCCTCGCCCCGTCGAAGGGCAGCGATGGCGGCAACTGGCACAGCAGCGGCCCGAGTTTCCGCTTCAGTGGCGCGATTTCATCGATGAAGGAGGCGAAGCGCTCGCCGATCCCGGCAAGGCGCATGTCATGGGTGATCTCCTGCGGAATTTTCAGCGCGAAGCGGAAATCCTCCGGCACCGAGGCGGCCCAGCGCGCGAACGTGTCGCGCCGGTGGCGGCGGTAGAAGGTGGTGTTGACCTCCACCCCGCGAAAAACCGCCGCATAGCGGGCAAGGCCGCTGCCTTCGGCCGGAAAGCGATCCGCGACCGGTCTGGCGATCGACCATGCGGCGGTGGCGATAACAGGCATGTCCGCGCGTCCTCCTGCGTGTTTTCCTCGAAAGGATCAACAGCGGGCGGGCGGCGGAAGTTCCCTCGCTGTCAGGGTTTATCCGCACGCAGGTAATTATAGACCGTGGCGCGGCCCATCTGGAGAATGCGCGACACATAGGCGGCGGCATGCTTGCCGCTGAAGGCGCCGATGCCCGCCAGCTCCCGCACCAGCTCCTGCTTTTGCGCACGCGTCAGGTCGGTCACGGCCACGCCGCGCCGCAGCGTCCAGCCGTGGATGTATTCGTTGATGCGCTCGTGCCAGTCGTCCTTGAACAGCGCGGCGGGCTTTTCCGTGTCGACGCTGACGGTGGCGAGCTGGCTCAGCACCTGGATCGCCGTTTGCAGATGCGACACGTCGATATTGATGCACAACACCCCGGCAGGCCGCCCGCCGCCGTCGCGCAGCACAGCGCTGATCGATTTCAGCCGCCGCCCGTCCCAGTTGGTCTTCTCATAGGGGCCGATGATGCGCGCGCCGGGATCGAAATCGATCTCGTTCAGCAGCGACGGCTCGCCCGGCTCGCGGCGCGAAAAATTATTGGCGATGTAGCACACCGTCTCCGTCGCCAGATCGTGCAGCACCACTTCCGCATGCGGTTGCAGGATCAGGGCGATGGCGTCGCAGACCGGATGGTAGGGCGCAAGCCCTTCGACCGGTGGGGCTTGCGGCGTCTGGCTGCGGTGCGGCATGGGCGCTCATGTGAATCGAGGGATCGCCATCTTCTGCCCTATTCTCGCGCGGGTGTGAAGCGCCTCCCGCCGAAAAGCCGCAACCGCAAATTTCATTCAATGGTTGTTGAATTAGAATATACACAACCAAAGATAAGGGTCTTGTTAATAACCCTGCGGCATCATCGGCAGACTTCGTTCCAAAGGATACGCCGATGCCGCTCTGGAGCCGGGGAGCCGATCGCTCCCGTCATTACGATGCCATCTCCCGTTCGCATGCCCTGATCTGGTTCGCCCCGGATGGAACCATACGCGGCGCCAATGCCGGTTTCTGCGCCGCCCTCGGCTACAGTCCCGAGGAAATTCGCGGGCGCCATCACCGCATGTTCGTCGATCCGGCGGAAACCGCGCTGCCCGCCTACCAGCGCTTCTGGCGCGATCTCGCCAGCGGCAGGCCGCAGACGGGCGCGTTCCGCCGCCTGTCGAAAACCGGCGCCGACGTCTGGATCGAGGCGGCCTATACGCCGGTGCTGAAAGGCGGCAAGGTGGTGGAGGTTCTGAAGATCGCCGCCGACATCACCGCCGCCAAGATCGCCTCGTTGCACAACGAGAACAAGCTTTCGGCGCTCGATCAGTCGCTGGCGGTGATCGAGTTTTCGCTGGACGGCACGGTCGTCACCGCCAATGAAAATTTCTGCCGCACGATGGATTACGCGCTGGAGGAAATCAGGGGCCGCAGGCATGCGCTGTTCTGCACCGCCGAGGATGCCGCTTCGCCCGATTACGCCCGCCACTGGCAGCGGCTGCGCGGCGGCGAATTGCTGAGCGACACCTATCTGCGCGTCGGCAAGGGCGGCCGCCGGGTCTGGCTGCAAGCCTCCTACAATCCGCTGTTCGACGCCAGGGGCGAAGTTTACGGCGTCATCAAGTTCGCGACCGATATCACGGCGCGCATGCGCTCGGTGGATATTCTGGGCGCAGCCATCGGGCAACTGGCCGGGGGCAATCTCGTCTCGCAGGTGCGCGAGCCGCTCGATCGCTCCGTCGAGCGGACGCGGCAGGATTTCAACGCCGCCGTCACCGGCCTTGCGGGCACCGTCGGCGAAATCGCCGGGGCCGCCCGCGAGATTGCCGGATCGGCGCGGGAGATGACGGCGAGCGCCGGTGAGATCGCCCGCCAGACCGGGCAGCAGGCCGCTTCCATCGAGGAGACGGCGGCGGCGCTGGAGGAAATCACCCGCACGGTCGCCGATACCAGCCGCCGCGCCGCCGATGTCGGCCGCATCGTGCGCGAAACCCGCGAGGAAACCGAAAAATCCGGCCGCACCGTTCAGGATGCGGTGGCGGCGATGGGCGAGATCGCCCGCTCCTCCGGCAAGATCGCCTCCATCATCGGCGTCATCGACGATATCGCCTTCCAGACCAACCTGCTGGCGCTGAATGCCGGGGTGGAGGCGGCGCGCGCCGGGGAAGCGGGCAAGGGTTTCGCCGTGGTGGCGCAGGAGGTGCGTGAACTGGCGCAACGCTCGGCGCAGGCGGCCCGCGAGATCAAGGCGCTGATCGAGCTTTCCACGGGGCAGGTGAAGACCGGCGTGGCGCTGGTGGGCCTGACCGGCGAGGTGCTGACCGGCATTGCGGGCCGGGTGCAGGATATCGACGGCAATATCGCCGCCATCGTGGACGCGGCGCGGGAGCAGGCGGCGGGCGTGCGCGAGATCGGGCAGGCGGTCAATCTTCTCGATCAGGGCACCCAGCGCAACGCCGCCACCGCCGAGGAACAGAACGCCGCCAGCCTGCAACTTTCCGGCCGGGCCGAGGCGCTCGCCGAGCTTCTCGCCCGCTTCCGCACCGGCGGAACTGCGGCGCCTGCCGCCGGAGCGGAGCATGCCGTCGTCACGCTGCGGCGGGCGGGGTGAGTCGCGGGGAAACCCCCTCTGCCTGCCGGCATCTCCCCCACAAGGAGGGAGAAGGTTAAAGGCTTGCTTTTCCTTTGATTCTTGAATGCTGAGGGTGCGGCAAGCTCAAGTCCCTCCCCCTCGTGGGGAGGGATTTAGGGAGGGGTTTTCATGCCTCAGGTCCGGATTGACTCCCCGGCCTTGTCCATGTCGAAATTCGGCAATTGCTCCAGCGCCGATTTCAGCGCCACCGACCAGCTTTCCGATACCGTGCGGTAATAGGGGTCGCTGCCGTCGAAGCGCCAGTGGCGGCCGGGGGTGAGGCTGTCGGTGGCGTAAACCTGCATGTCGAGCGGCAGGCCGACCGAGAGATTGGCTTTCAGCGTCGAATCGAAGGACACCAGCAGCAGCTTCACCGCTTCGTTGAACTCCATCTGCGGATGATAGGCGCGCACCAGGATCGGCTTGCCGTATTTATGCTCGCCGATCTGGAAGAAGGGCGTATCCGCAGAGGATTCGATGAAGTTTCCTTCCGGATAGATATAGAACAACCGCGGCTGCCCGCCCTTGATCTGGCCGCCGAGAATGAAGGAGGCGCCGAAGGCGTCGGCGTTCTGGCCGCCCGTCGCCGAACTGGCGATCACCTCCTTCACCGTATCGCCGATCAGCCGCGCCACCTGGAACATCGAGGGCGCGTCGAGCAGCGTGGTGCGGCGCTCGGCGGGCGCCTTGGTGCGCTCTTCCAGCAGGCTGGCGACGGCCTGCGTGGTGGCGAGATTGCCCGCCGACAGAAGCACGATCACCCGCTCGCCCGGCTGCGACCATGTCCGCATCTTGCCGAAGGTGGAAATATTGTCGAGACCGGCATTCGTCCGCGTGTCGGACATGAACACCAGTCCGCGATCGATCTTCATTCCAACGCAATAGGTCATCGGCGATTCCGGCGGGCGATATGAAAAAGAGCTGGAATCGTCATTGCCCTACATTGATGTGAACGGCAAGGCTTTCGGTGGTGCCGCCATGGCGAATGCCGGAGATCGGCGCGGCATCGCGATAGTCCAGTCCCGTGGCCAGCCGCAGGTAACGGTCGGTCGGACAGACATTGTTGGCGGCGTCGAAGCCGACCCAGCCGAGCCCGTCCACATGCGCCTCCGCCCAGGCATGGCTCGCCGTCTGGTCCTCGACGCCCTCCATCAGCAGGTAGCCGGAGACATAGCGGGCGGGAATGCCCAGCAGGCGGGCCGCCGACAGGAAGACGTGGCTGTGATCCTGGCAGACGCCCTCGCCTTCCGCCAGCGCATCCTCGGCCAGCGTCGTGACGCTGGTGGTGCCGGGCCGGTAGGCGACCGCTTCATGCACGGCGTTCATCAGCCCGTGCAGCAGCGCCAGCCGGTCGGCATCCGCCCCCAGCCCTTCGGCCAGCGCCCGGATGCGCTCGCCCGGATGCGTCAGCGGCGTTTCGCGCAGGAACAGCCACAGCGGCGCGGTGCCATAGACGGGGCCGAGCACGCCCGCCCGGTCCTCCACCTCCACCGAACCGGCGGCGGTGATGGCGATCTCGCTGACATTGCGGTCATGCTGCACCAGATCGGTGCGGTTGCCGAAGCCGTCGATATAGGAAACCTCGGTCCTGCCGTGATCGACCGTGACATCCCATTGCTTCACCGTCTGCCCCGGCAGGGTTGGCGGGCGCAGGCGCAGGCGCTGCACGCCATAGGGCACGGGATGATCGTAAACATAATGCGAGACATGCCGGACGGTCAGCAGCATCAGGGCCTCAATAGAAATTATAGGCTTCGGCGATCTCGTTTCCGAGACGGTTGTTGCTGGCGATGAAATCCGACAGGAACTCGTGCAGGCCCATGTCGAAGATCGTGCCGATCTCATGATCGTGCAGCATGGCATGGATTTCGTCCGCCGTCGCGTGACAGGCGGCGCGGGCGCCATAATCCTTGGCGAGATAATCCAGATGCGTGCCGATCGAACGATAGCAGAAGCTCAGCGAACGCGGCATGCGGCCGTTGAGAATCAGGTAATCGGCGACATTGGCGGGGCGGTAGTCGGCGTCGTACACCCAGCGATAGGAGCGGTGCGCCGAAACCGAGCGCAGGATCGATTCCCACTGGTAATTGTCGAGCGTGGTGCCGACATAGGAAATGGCGGGCAGCAGCACGTAATATTTCACGTCGAGAATGCGCGCCGTATTGTCGGCCCGCTCGATGAAGGTGCCGAGGCTGGCGAAGTCGAAATTCTCGTTGCGCAGCAGCGTGCCGTGCACGCAGCCGCGGATCAGCGCCGTCTCGCGCTTGATCTGATCGAGAAGCGCGGGCAGATCCGCCTCCTTCAGCGGCTTTCCCAGCGATTTGCGCCGCGCCATCCATGCCTCGTTGACGCTTTCCCAGGCTTCGCGGGTCAGCGCGGTGCGCACCATGCGGGCATTGGAGCGCGCCGCCTCGAAACAGGACATCACGCTGGAGGAATTGTCGGTGTCGCAGAGCAGGAAATCCGCAACCGAAGCGGCGTTATAGGCCGCGTGCTTGGCGGCGAAGGCCGTGCCCGCCCCGGCCGACGCCAGCACCGAGGACCATTCCTCCGGCGCGTCCGAGGTTTTCGTCAGCGCCATGCGCAGCCCCGCATCCACCAGGCGCGCCATGTTTTCGGCGCGCTCGATATAGCGGAACATCCAGTAAAGCCCGTTTGCCGTGCGGCCCAGAAGCATCGTCTACCATTCCCCTTTTCGCGCGCCGGTCTTGCCGCCGGTTTTCGCGCATGCGTTGGTCTTTTGTATCAACGGATCAGTCGTCCAGCACCCAGGTATCCTTGGTGCCGCCGCCCTGGCTGGAATTGACCACCAGCGACCCCTCCTTCAGCGCCACCCGCGTCAGCCCGCCGGGCGTGATGCGGATGCGGTCCGACACCAGCACGAAGGGGCGCAGATCCACATGGCGCGGCGCCAGGCCCTGCTCGGTGAAGATCGGCGTGGTGGACAGCGCCAGCGTCGGCTGGGCGATGTAGTTGCGCGGATTGGCCTTGAGCTTTTCGGCGAAGGCTTCGCGCTCGGCTTTCGTGGCGGCGGGGCCGACCAGCATGCCGTAGCCGCCGGAGCCGTGCACCTCCTTCACCACCAGTTCGGCGAGATTGTCGAGCACATAGGCGAGGCTGTCCGGCTCCGAACAGCGGTGCGTCGGCACGTTTTCGAGGATTGCCTTGCGGCCGGTGTAGAATTCCACGATCTCCGGCATGTAGGAATAGATCGCCTTGTCGTCGGCGATGCCGGTGCCGGGCGCGTTGGCGATGGTGATGTTGCCGGCGCGGTAGACATCCATGATGCCCGCCACCCCCAGCGTCGAATCCGGGCGGAAGGTCAAGGGATCGAGGAAGGCGTCGTCGACGCGGCGGTACAGCACGTCGATGGCGCGGTAGCCCTGCGTCGTGCGCATCGCCACCTTGCCGTCGATGACGCGCAGATCCGAGCCCTCCACCAGCTCCACGCCCATCTGGTCGGCGAGGAAGGCATGCTCGAAATAGGCGGAATTATAAAGGCCGGGCGTCAGCACGCCGATGGTGGGCGCGCCCTTGCAGCCGGGCGGCGCCACGCTTGCCAGCGATTGCCGCAGCAATTGCGGATAGTTCTCGACCGGGCGCACCTTGACGTTCTGGAACAGCTCCGGAAACAGCTGCATCATCGTCTCGCGGTTCTCCAGCATGTAGGAGACGCCGGACGGCGTGCGGGCGTTGTCCTCCAGCACGTAGAACTGGTTCTCGGCGGTGCGCACGATATCGACGCCGATGATGTGGGTATAGACATTGCCGGGCGGGCGGAAGCCGATCATCTCGGGCAGGAACGCCTCGTTGTTGGTGATCAGCTCCCGGGGGATGCGCCCGGCGCGGATGATTTCCTGCCGGTGGTAGATGTCGTCGAGAAAAGCGTTGAGCGCCATGACGCGCTGCTCGATGCCCTGCGACAGCCGCCGCCATTCCTGCCCGGAAATGATGCGCGGAATGATATCGAAGGGGATCAGCCGCTCGGCGGCGGCCTCGTCGCCATAGACGGCGAAGGTGATGCCGGTCTTGCGGAACACGCTTTCGGCATCCTGCGTCTTTTGCAGGAGTTTGTGGGAATCCTGCCGGTCCAGCCATTGCCTGAGGTAGTCATAGGGCTGGCGCACGCTGCCGCCGGTTATCAGCATTTCATCGAATGGCGTCATGGAACCCCTTTCTCCGTTGCCGTTACTAGAGCCGAGATCCCCGGCCAATGCAACGCTCACGGGAGCTTCCGCCCGCAAAATCATGATGAAAAAGCAGCCGCTCGCGGGGCGGAAAAGCGCCGCCGCGCAAAATTCGGGCAGACGCGCAAATAAGCGTCAGGCCATTGCCCGATAGGACGCCATCGCGGTTGCGCGGGCTGTCGGGGCGCCTCTCCCCGCAGCCGGGGAGACGGTGCCGGAAAGCGGATGAGGGCTAAGGCCGCATCCGCGATTCCCCGGGGGCGTGAAAGGCTCAGGCCGCGCCGTGGCGGGCGTGGCGGCGCATGAGTTCAGCCTGCACCTGATCCTGAAAATCGGCGACTTCGGCGCGCATCTCGTCTTC
Source organism: Rhizobiaceae bacterium (assembly GCA_039808465.1). Lineage (GTDB taxonomy): Bacteria > Pseudomonadota > Alphaproteobacteria > Rhizobiales > Rhizobiaceae > Metarhizobium. Next base: position 22,065 of record JBDHTA010000048.1, read on the forward strand.
CGAACAGCCGAGCGATAGAAGCTGTTCGGCAAGCTGGCGGCATTTGCCGCGCCAGTATTGCACGGCATCGCTGCCATGGGTGTTTTCCAGTTCTGCGGCGCAACGGCGGATAAACGCGGTGCGTCCCGCCATGGGAAAAGGCACGACCCGGCTTGCCGCATGTACGCCAGACATATTCATCCGTTCAAAAGCCATCGATTTTCTCCGCTACCTTCGACGACTCAACTTTTACAGAAGCTATGCTTAACGCTTTGTAACTCCTGGTGCCGCAAAAGAACAGTTTCGCGGCGCGCCTGCGCCGAACCGGTGCGGCCGGGGCTGTGGACAGAGCCGGAAGAAAAATCGAAAGTTGCAAATTTCCTCCTCTGGCTGCGCCCTCCCCCGGCAACCCCCGCAATGTAGGAGGTTGTGGCGCGATTCGCAAAAGCGCATGCGCGGCGGCGGGCAGTTATTCGCATCCGTGATGGATCCGTCAGCAAATCTGATTTCTTCACCCCCTCGGAACCTGATACAGCAGCGCGCGATACCGGCGAAAATTCCGGCTGCAACCGATTTCCCGAAAGAACCGCCGTGACCGCCACCGATCCAGACATGTTCGCCGAAAGCCAGCGCAACCGCCGTGCCCTGCTGGTGCTGCTTGCGGGCAGCATCGCCATCGGCGGCTCGCCGATCTTCGTGCGCCTGTCGGAAGTGGGGCCGATGGTCACCGCTTTCTGGCGCGTGGCGCTGGCGATGCTGCCGCTTTTGCTGTGGATGCGGCTTTCGCCCGCGCCGCAGGCGGTGGCGCGGCCGCAAACCATGCGGGACCGGCTTTACCTGGCGCTGCCCGGCGTCTTCCTCGCCGCCGATCTCGCCGCCTGGCATCTTTCGCTGCACATCACTTCCGTCGCCAATGCGACGCTTTTGTCCAACATGGCGCCGGTCTTCGTGACGCTCGCCTCGTGGCTGCTGTTTCGCACCCGCATCAGCGCCGTCTTCCTGGCGGGGTTGGCGCTGGCGCTGGCGGGCGTCATCATCCTCAAGGGCGGCCCGGCGGCGCTCGGCGACGGGCAGGTGGGCGGCGATCTGCTCGCCATCGTCGCCTCCGTCTTCTATGCCGGTTACATTCTCGCCATCGGGCGGCTGCGCAGCCGTTTCCCGACGCTGACGATCATGCTGTGGAGCACGGCCTCCGCCACCGTCTGCATGGCCGTGGTGGGGCTGGTCACCGAAGGCGATTTCCTGCCGATGACCCTGTTCGGCTGGGCGATGCTGGCGGGGCTCGCCTTCCTCACCCATGCGGGCGGGCAGGGCATGATCGCCTATGCGCTGGCCTTCCTGCCGCCCGCCTTCTCCTCGCTGACGCTGCTGTTGCAGCCGGTCGTGGCGGCGCTTCTCGCCTGGCTGGTGCTGAGCGAGCCGGTCGGCGCGATGCAGGCGGTGGGCGGCGTCATCGTGCTCTGCGGCATCCTGCTTGCCCGCCGGGGCTGACGCTTCGTCCGCATCGCGATAAAAATGCACGTTTTACGCCACGAATGCGCGCGCGGGAGGATGACATCGGCGGCGGGCTTCCTACATAATGGGCGAAAACCACACCGACGGAACACGCCAGACGCAGCCTTTCACCCGTAATCCCCGAAGAAGCATGCTCGCGTGTCACGTCCGCCAACGGAGACTTTATGAGCCGAAACCCCTACGAGCTTCTGGGAGTCAAGAAGGATGCCTCTCAGAAGGACATCCAGAGCGCCTATCGCAAGCTCGCCAAGAAGCTGCATCCCGATCTCAACCCCGGCGACAAGGAAGCCGAGCGGAAGTTCAAGGAAATTTCCGCCGCCTACGGCATCGTCGGCGACGAGGAGAAGCGCGGCAAGTTCGACCGCGGTGAAATCGACGCTTCCGGCGCCGAGCAGGCCCCGCGCAACTATTACCGCGATTACGCCGGAAGCGGCGGCGCGGAAGGCAGCGCCTATCACAATGGCGGCGGCTTTTCCGATTTCGGCGATGCCGACGACCTGTTCTCCAGCTTCTTCTCCCGCCGCGCCCAGGGCGGCGGCGGCGCGGGCGGCGGCATGCGGATGCAGGGGCAGGACCGGCATTTCAGCATGGAGATCGAGTTCCTCGACGCGCTGAACGGCGCCACCCGCACCGTTTCGCTGCCGGACGGGGCAACGCTCGACGTGAAAATTCCTCCCGGCAGCCGCGACGGCCAGACGCTGCGCCTGAAGGGCAAGGGCGAGCCCGGCTTCAACGGCGGCCCGCCCGGCGACGCGCTGATCGATATCCGCGTCAAGCCGCACGCGCTGTTCACCCGCGATGGCGACGACATCCGCTTCGAGCTGCCGGTGTCGCTGTCGGAGGCGGTGCTGGGCGGCAAGATCCGCGTGCCGACGCCGACCGGCGCCGTCAACGTCACGCTCGCCCCCCATTCCAACACCGGCAAGGTGCTGCGTCTCAAGGGCAAGGGCGCGCCCAACCGCTTCGGCGGCCATGGCGACGCCTATGTGACGCTGAAGGTGGTGCTGCCGGAAAAACCGGACGAGGCGCTGACCGAATTCGTCCGCAACTGGACGGCGGGCGAGGCGCACCGCCCGCGTGAGACGGTGGGAGGCTGAGCATTTCCAGCAAAAGTGCGCAGCGGTTTTGCGTCCGGAAATGCGAAAGGAAAAGAGCATGGACGAGAGTGAGTTTCGTACCCGCATCCGCGTCGAGGTCACGGTTCTGAACGGCTGGATCGAGCAGGGCTGGCTGATCCCCGGCACGCAACAGGGCGAGCGGGTGTTCAGCGAGATGGACGTGGCCCGCGCCGAGCTGATCAACGACCTGATGGGCGGCATGGGGCTGAACGAGGCGGGCGTCGACGTGGTGATGGATCTGATCGACCAGATCCACGGGCTGCGCGGCACGCTGGCCGATCTGCGCCGGGCGCTGGCGGCGCAGGACGAGGCGGTGCAATTGCGCGTGCTGCGGGTGCTGTCGCGCTGAAGAACCGGCGGCCGGAAGGCGCGATCCAATCCATGCCTCGCATAAGAGTATCCTGATGATCCTGTGCTTCGATATCGGCGGAACCACCATGAAGGGGGCGGTTGCCCGCGCCCCCGGCGAAATCGACCTTCTGCCGCGCTGGCCGACGCCGGGGCGGGATTTCGCCGCATTCGCCGATGTCATCCGGGATGCGCTCGCCCTGGCGGGCGGGCCGGTGGCGGGCGTCGCCATCTCGATTGCGGGCGTCACCGATCCCGAGACGAAGGTGGCGACCGTCGCCAATATTCCCTGCATCGACGGGCGGCGGCTGCAAGCCGATCTCGAGGACGCGCTCGGCCTGCCGGTGCTGATCGCCAACGACGCCGATTGCCTGGCGATCGCTGAGGCGGGCGTGGGCGCGGGGCGCGGCCACCGCATCGTCTTCGGCGTGGTGCTCGGCACCGGCGTCGGCGGCGGCCTTGTGGTCGATGGCGCGCTGATCAACACCGATGGCGGCTTCGCGGGCGAATGGGGCCACGGCCCTGCCACCGCCCTGCAAGCCGGAAACCCGCCCGTCGCCATCACCCCGCTTGCCTGCGGCTGCGGGCAGGTGGGCTGCGTCGACACGATTGGCGGCGCGCGCGGCATGGAGCGGCTGCACCGGCAATTGCATGGGCTCGACATGGACAGCGAAGCCATCGTCGCCGCATGGCTCGCGGGCGAGGCGAAGGCGGCGCAGACCGTCGGGGTGCTGGTCGATCTCGTCAGCTCGCCGCTGGCCGTCGCCATCAATCTCACCGGCGCGACCATCGTGCCGGTCGGCGGCGGATTGTCGAATTGCGAGCCGCTGATCGCCGAGATCGACCGCGCCGTGCGCGCCCGCATCCTGCGCCGCTTCGCGCGGCCGCTGGTGGTGCGCGGCGAGTGCCGGGTGGAGCCGGGGCTGGCGGGCGCGGCGCTGCTTGGCTGGAAAGAATTCGGCGATCGCTGAGGCCGCACGCCGCCCGCCCGGGCGCGCTTTGCCGCAAGCGTACCATTCTTGCCGAAGGCGGCTTGAAAAATGCCCGGCAAAGAGGCAGTTTGCCCGCATCTTCGAGGACAGTTGAAAGAACATTCCCATGCAAGCTGCAAGTGAGCGCCTTTCCTTCGACATCAAGCCGAACGCCAATCCGCTGGCCGAGGCGGACCGGGTGAAGGCTTTCGAGAATCTGGGTTTCGGCACCCTGTTTTCCGACCATATGGCCGTCATCCGCTGGAGCGCGGACAAGGGCTGGCACAGCGCGGAAGTGACCGCCCGCGCCCCCTTCCCCATCGATCCCGCCGCCAGCGTGCTGCATTACGCGCAGGAAATCTTCGAGGGCATGAAGGCCTATCGCACCGCCGATGGCCGCGCCGTGCTGTTCCGCCCGGAGGAAAACGCCCGCCGCTTCAACGAATCGGCCCGCCGCATGGCGATGCCGGAACTGCCCGAGGCCGATTTCCTCGCCGCCGTCGAGGAGCTGGTGCGCATCGACGCCAAGTGGATCCCGCAGGCCGAAGGCGCCAGCCTCTACCTGCGGCCCTTCATGTTCGCCAGCGAAACCTTCCTCGGGGTGCGCCCGTCCAAGGAATATATCTTCT